>JAZRBX010000120.1:0-34367 GCA_045635285.1 Victivallaceae bacterium | reverse complement strand
CAGTTCCGTTTCCCATGCACGGTTGAATAGCCATGAATGACAGCAGAAAAATTTGACCTCACGCTTGAAAACTTCCCGATAAAACTTTTTCGCCATAACAAGCGATTCTCTGATACGCTCCAATGTCATACCGCCGCCGCCGGGAATATGCAGAGTTGAACAAATTTCATCCTCTGCACAGACAAGTTCCCATTGTGCAAGGTCAAGCGTGATTTTTTTATCTTTCACAGGGAAACCGCAGGGATCTATCCAAATTCCGCTTACAACCCCATTCTCTTCACAAAGTTCAGCGGTAAAATCAACCTCATTGCTGTCCGATTTGACACGGAAACCATCTTTGTCAAAAGTCCAGTTATTGCGGCACAGCACCGCCAGTTTTCCGTTATTTCTGTTGCGGTAAATAAACGGCATGTCAGCATAATATTTACTGTCAAAAAATTCAAGTCTGCCGATGCGGAAAAGTTCACAGTCAATGCTGTAACGCAGCCAGTAAGTCATGCGGAAAGGATGCCCTTTGATCCCATTGTGCGCCGCAGCATAAATATCCAAAGTTACACCGATCCAATCAGCAATACCGTGCATATAACTTTCATCAAGTCCGATTTCCGCATGTTTTTGACGGATAAGCGGCAATGCTCCAAGTGCAATAAGCAGCGGAAAAATCCCCTCATTCTCACCGAAAATCTTTTCAGGAGCAAGCCATGGAAACGACAATAACGGCTTTTCAGATACAAAAAGCGCATAATAAATCATTAAGGCATAACGGCAGACAACGGGATTTTTTTCAGCCTCCGCACAAACTTCCGCCATGCGTGCAAAAATCTCATTATTGTCATTTCTTCTGCAGAGAGGATAATATTCAGTAAAAAACTCCCGCTTCATGAAAAACGGCAGTTCATCACTGCTCTTGTCATACAAATCACAATAATACGGCGCAAGTTTCTCCGCATAATCCCTGCCAAATCCCAATATATCACAAAATTTTTCAAGTTCCATAACATGCTCCTTTTTTTCCCATTTACTATAAAACAACATGGAAAAAATACAACCGCAAATAAAAAAAACGGCAGGATTTTTCCTGCCGTTCATAAAAATTTTCCGTATATCAGTCAACTCTTTCAAATTTGACATCACGAAGATAAAAAGTATTGCCTTTGCCAACAAGACCGATACTGATATTGGGCAGAAACATGAGTTTATTGTAATTTTCACCGGAGGTAAAATTCATTTCAAAATAATCCCATTCGGTATTGGTTTTGAAGTTTCTCAAAGCCAGCGGAGAAGGCATACTCCACGGATGAACTCCACGCTGGACCTGTACCAAACATGCGGCAGCTTTGTCAGCTTTGTGATAGAATGACAGACGATAGGATGCGCCCTTGACAATAGTTACCGTCACCGGGAAACGATACTGCACCTGTGAAGCATTGGTAATATTTGCAGGAGCATTTTCCAGATAAATACCGCAGACTTTGGAACCGTTGAAAGTGCTGTTCTTTTTCTGCACCTTGAATCCGGGTTGACAATAAACCTGCATACCCTGCGGATCGGGCTTGGCAATAACTATGGTCTTTTCTGCGTCGAGAGCTTCCACGACCAGATCAGTTATATAAAGTGAATTATCTTTGCCAAGCATACCGCATTCAAAATTGGGCAGCCATGCGGAAACATTTGAATCTTTGGTGGCGGTGAAAGTGTATTCCACATCCTGCCAATCAGGAGTTGCCAGCACATGACCGTGACGGTGTTCAGTCAGCAATCCCCACGGAGTAACTGCTTCCTGACAGCAGAAACGGAAATTTGCAACTCTGTCGGTACGGCAGCGGAAACGGATGCGGTACTCACTGCATGCTTCAATTTTTGAATTTACAGTCAGACGGAGCTGGATTTTGGTGTACCATTCCAGAGGATTTTTAGCATCGGTAACGCTCAATTTGACAGCAGGAACACCATCAACGACAGTCCTGCTCAACTTGGCACCATATCCGGGATGGCTGTAAATACTGAAATTTTTTAAGATTTCATTACCGTTGGTATTCATACGGTAAAGCGGACGGAATTCTGATGCCGCGGCAGAAATTGCACAAAAAGCGGCAACGACGAAAAGAAAAAGTTTTTTCATAATTATTCAGCCTCAACATCGTTCATAAGTTTCAGGAATTTATCTGCATATTTCGGATTGCCGAATCCGTCGATCTTGAAAAAGTCGCTTACTTCATAGTAATTCAACGCATCGACACCGCTCGCATGCAAAATACGAAAATTTTTGAGAAAACGATTGTACTGGGCATCAGTAAACGGAGGCGAAGTTGAGTCTGTCGGTTCCACCCACCAAATCGTACGGGCTTCGATGTTTGTTTCAATTTGGTATTTTTGAGCAAACTTGATAATGGCATAAGCATACTGCAAGCCGCTGGAGTCTCTGCCGTCCCACGGGAAAGGCAGATATTTCATATTGACGCCGTCAATAATTTTTTCCTGCATCCATTTTTTCCACTCATATTTGAAGTTGGCGGGAGCATCATTGCGGCGCCAGAAATCACGATCAGCCATAGTAATTGAAATATGAGCATGAAGTTTCTGACCTTTGGGATGCAGAGTTTTGGAACACCATTTCATGAATTCAGTAAGGTATTCGCCATTGAGCTGACGCCACAAAGCACGGTCATAGGGTTCTTTTTCGGGATCAACGCCGTAGCGTTTTTTGTATTCTGCAACGACAGGAGCATTGAAACCGTATTCTTCTCCGTAAATCGTCCAGCTGGCATGGTCGCCGAAACGGATGTCAATACCGTCACAACCGCTGGCGGAAATTCTGCGTACCATCTCTTTCCAAAGTTCCATGACTTCGGGATATGCCGGATGCAGACTTCCGAGGTATTCGATCGGGCATGCGCTGAATGCGATGTAACCGTCACTATCGACATAATGGCTGGATGTTGATGAGGTGCAGTCATAGGTGAAAGCACCTTTTTCCAAAGTTGAACCGAAATCTCCTTTAAGTATCCATTCTTCGGGAGTGCGGGTATCTTTATTTGATACTTTGAAAAGCTGATGAGGCCATGAATCATTCAAACCTTTAAGAGTGATCCTGCCGGTGGCGATACTTTCAGGCAGAATAACACCGTCTGAATTGCGAAGTTCGACAATAGAGAAAGTATCATGAACGATCTGAACGGGATTGTTTTTCTTCGAACATTTGATGATGAAGAATTTATCATTGTCGTTCAAGTTTGCGGGAGTGAAAGTGATTTTCTGCAGTTTGGGATATTTTTCAGTAACTCCGGCTTCGACAGTAAAATCGGTGATCTCACGGTATCTGCCGTTTTCAGAACTTGCAAAAAGTTGAAAATCCTCTCTCTGCAAAGTGATCGGAATACCTGCACGGCTTACGAGAGTAATGGTATGAACTTTGTCATTGGCAGGACGCGGAGGCATTCTGCGGCGCAGACGGGTATGCGGATTTTTGACTGTAAATTCCAGTGCGCCCTGCCATCCGTCAGTATTTTTGACATAAAAAAGTTCTTTCGGGCGGGGAAGTTCATCAGGATGAGTGCCGCCACCGGTTTCAAAGGGTTTATAAATGACGTACAGTTCCATATTACGTTTGTGAGCCTGATCGACAAGGATTTTCAGAAGTTCAGTACCGTGAACTTTTTTTCCGTTATCCAGTGCTGCGACCTGACCGTACAACATATCGCCGTAATTGGTAATCCAGTAAACACGCTCAAAACCGAGTTCTGCCATATCATCAATCATCTGACGCATATTTTCAACGGTGTAAGTACCTGCACTTAAAGGTTTCTCAGCGGGGCCGTCTGGTCCGTAAGTTGCACAATAAGTTTTCCAATAATTGTCAAGAATGTCAATAGTGGTGAACCTTTTTACATCCTTGCTGTACGCAGCTGTCAGAACAAAGCTGAAAAGCAGCAGTAAAGAGATTTTTTTCATAAATTATCCTTTATTTTACAGGTTTGAAAACTATATAGTAGGAAGAAGCACATTTAAGTTTGTGCAGTTCCAAAGTTTTGCCGTCGGTGCTGTAAAGGTGAGACGGAACTTCGACATAATAAGGAGTTGTCAGATCGTCAAGACTCTGAATAAGGTCAAGTTTGTAACCTTCGGGAACATTGACCGTCAAATCTCCCTCATTTGTGCTGAAAATACCGCAGAAAAATTCAATATTTCCGTCTTTGTTCAAAGAAGCGATCGCCTGTGTATTGGCGGATGTACCTTTGACATCAACTGCAATGCGTTTGACGGAATTCTGATACAGCGGAGAGAATTTCTTGAAAACATAATAAACCGGTGCAGGTCTGCCGTCGCAGTCAAACATTCCCCAGCCGTTGATCAGACATGCAGAATAAAAACATGCTCTTTCAAGCGGACTGTCCTGCAAACCGCAAAGAACCGTGGCCGCGAAAACGCCGCCCTCTGTACCGCCGAAACGATTTTCCTCTCTGCCGTAGCTGACGGGATCGTTGTACTCATACCAATAGGGGCTGCAATGCCATTCATTGGTCCAGAGCGGCACATTTTCAAAGCCGTACTTGTCGAGCATTTCTCTGCGTTTGACACTTTCTGCCAGCATATCAGCAGGGGTCAGATAGTATGCGGTATAGGCGACAAAATCCAGCGGCAGTTTTTCTTTCTGCACAAATTGCAGGAATTTTTCAAGGAAGGGATAACCGAGAGTCGTTGTCTGCGGACCGCCGACGCGAAGATTCGGGAACGCCTTTTTGAATTCAGGAGCAAATGCTTTGTAAAGCTGCATATACTGCTCAAAAGAGCCATGCCACAAATTAGGATTATTAGGCTCTTCCCAAACAGCCCAGTCCTGAATGTTCCAATGATGACCGTTTGCCCAGCCCTCGTTGTAGTGGCGGACGATATTCAAACAGATGCGGGTCCATTTGGCATAATCTTTGGGCGGAACAGTGCGGAAGTGCAAAGCGTCGTTTTCAATAGTTTCGCCGAGGCGGAAAATAACTTTGACTCCGTCTTCGATCATCATTTTGATATAAGCGTCAGTTTCGGCGAAAAGATAGTTGGCAGGATCGTTTTCATCCGCATGGAAAAGCGGAAAAATACGACTGACATCAACGACGTTTCTGCCCAAATTGGTAATGGGATCATCATGCAGATAGGTGTACGGCAGTTTTAATTCTTTGAGTCCCTCTCTGATGCCATGCTTGTAAGCAATGGCATTGTAAGAGATCGGCACATAATTTGCCACACCGTGCAGGGGGCGGAGTTTGGGCATATCTTTTTTAAGATCAATATTAAAATTGATTGCCAGAGGTTTAGGAGAATTGCGTTGAGCTTCTGCAGTAGCGACCTCCCCGGGATCGGGAACAAAAAGAGTATATTTATACTTTTTGGCAGGTTCTGCATTAAGGTTTAATAACATCGTAGAAACTCCGATGAGCAATAATAATTTTTTCATTTCAAGCCTTATTGATTTACATTGAATTTCTTGATAACAATATCTTTATTGTACCAGTTGCAGCCGCTTCTTGCGGTTGAATAGCAAGTTGAAAAGGAGTGCTTGCTTCCGAGATTTATATCCCAAATCTCCATCGGCTTGTGAGTTCCGACATGACCGTCCATAAATGCCATATTGACAGCGTTGTTATGGCGTGCGTGCATATAAGCGTTCCAGCTGTTGGTGATATACCAGCTGTTGACCTGCTGCCCTGCGGCATTTACAGTATCTGCGAAATAGGTGAAGTAGGAGGGATTGTCAATTCTCTTGGCGTTGAGATAATGGTTTGCACCGTCGTTGGTTGTGGAACAAATTTCAGCCGGCAGCACATGAGCGGGGCAAGCAGGAACTCCGAAAGTCATGGTATTGCCGTAATAACTTGCAGAAGCTTCATCTTTGGGACCTTCCATTGAAGGGCAGCCGAAAGCTTTGGTGTCTTCTTTCATGTAGCCATAGCAAATAAGCCATTCTGACCAGCCGATCAGGCGTGAACCGAGTTTATTTGCGGAAGTATCAATGGAGAGGTAATTCCATCCTTCATGATCATCAGCATAAAAAATTGAAGCCTGAATACAATTTTTGAGATTGCTGATACAGTTTGCAGCGCGGGCGCGTTCACGAGCTTTTCCGAGTGCGGGGAGCAGCATACCTGCAAGAATTGCGATAATTGCGATCACGACCAGAAGTTCAATCAGAGTGAAATTTTGTTGCTTTTTCATAATAAGCCCTTTCTTTTTTAATTTACTTCCTGTAATATTGATTATCGGAAGTTGCAGGAATAAGGAGTTTTGAGAGTTTCAGGAATTTTGGGAGTCTTATTTTTGAGCTTGAAACACTAAATTCTTTAAACTCCTTTAACCTCCTTAATTTTCTGATAATAAAATAAACACAACATTAAACAAAAATAAAAAAGTTTAAAAACAACCTCAAACAACTTCCGATAATCAATATTATCGGAAGTTGCGCAAACAGAATTACTTCTTGAAACAATCACGATCAAAAGCGTCATTCACATACATGAAATGATCGTCTACGAGCATAAAATGCAGAGGTGTCGACATCTGCTCCTCATCAACCGGAGCCAAAGCGATACGCAGAGTGTAATCTCCTTTGGTAAGATTCATGATCTTGCCCTGATTAGTGTGGAAACGATGACTGCCGGGAACGAAATTACCGCAGACCTGGGCAAAAAGCAGCTCGCCGTTAAGCCATGTGCAGCATTTGCCTGTAGAGGCGGAAATAACAGCATACTGACCGTCGCAGGGAACATGCATGGTCATCTCATAAATTTTGAAGCAGTCGGGAGGCAGATCGCTGAAATCAACATCAATTCTGTTGCCGGGCAACAGAACATCTTTCAGTTCACCGTCAACGGAAAATTTACGACGGGCGAAGTCGCCGCAGGAATTTTCCAAAGAAATACCGCACTTGGCATGGATTTGATATTTGCTCCAATCAAGTTCAGGTTCTTTTATATCAACGCAGGTGATTTTGCCCTGCCATTCCATAATAAGGTCAACGAAACCGTCCAAAGTATCAGGATGCTGAACTCCGGTAATTTCTTTATTGATGACCAAAGCTCTGCCGATCGGTTTGAGCCATTTTTCTTCAATGCCGTCAGGATTGATAATACCGAGAACAGCACCGACAGTAGCAGTGGTGCAGTCAGCATCTCTGCCGCAGTTGACAGCCATGCAGATAGTGTCGCTGAAATTGCCTTTGCCGAGGAGCAGAGCGGCGATCATGAACGGAACATTCATAATAATATCAGTGAAATTGGCACTGCCGTATTTCAAGAGGATCTGACGGCGGACCTTCATCATATCACCGATTTCATCACTCCATACGATAGTATCTTTGATTGCCTGTTTGAGTTCACTGCCGTCGGGGATGTAGTTGAGAGCTTTATTGATAAGCACACGGATGTCGGATTCTTCAAAGGCCATACTTTCAAGAGCAGCCCAGAAAACTTCCGCATAAACACCGTCGCCGGTATGATCGACCTGTGCATCATAAACCGCATATTTGGCGGCAAGATCAGGGTTGTTGGGAGCAAGAAAAGCCCAGAGTTCACTGCGAATGGCGGCACCAAGACCGTTTTTGAAAGAATTATCATAACGGCCGGATGCAGGCGGCATAATACCGATCTGCAAATTTCTGGTGGCGATGGCGTATTCATCACAGCAAAAATGCATGGAATCGACCCATGCCTTACCGAATTTTTCGGATTTGAGAACGCCGTTCCATTCGCGGGCGATTTTGTCCATCCACATGACCTGAAGATCCAAGTCATCATTGGGGATCATTTCTGTGGGAACAGGATCGTAATAAGTTAAATTGAGAGGACCTCTCACGCCTTCATAAATCTGACCGAGAGTTCCACCGACAGCTTTGCCGAGCAACCCACCTAAAATTTTTTCTCTGTACATAACTTCTCCTTATTTAGAATAAAAAGTTAAAAATTTTATGTATTTGAGAAAAAATAGCACACTTTAAAACAAAAGTCAACTATCTAATTAAAATATTTTGCACTTTTTTTCAATTAATTATCAGAATTTTTAACAAGTGCAATATAATGCATCATACCTCTGACCTGCCAATGCACATGTTTCCGCGTAATCGTTTCGGCATCATCCGCATTGCCCTCTATGATACAACGCAAAATTTCGCTGTGTATCCGATTGGTCTGGAAAAAATTTTCATCCACGGACAATTCCGATTTCTGAAGAGGCAGTTTATCGTAATTTGAAAAAACAGAAGTAAAATAAACCTTGCTCAAGACCTTATTGAAAACAGTATTATCACAATATTCAATCAAAGACAAATGAAAAAGCATATCCAGATTATTGACCGTCTCTTCGTCCCCGTTTTTTCTTGCCAACTGCATTTTTTCAATATATTCTCCAAGTTTTTCAATAGCTTCAGCAGGACGAATGATCGCCAGACGGCGGGCGGCGATCGGTTCAATTGCCTCTCTGAATTCAAACCATTCCAGAATATCACGGTTGGTAAAAACTTTCATTCGGTAACCGCAATACGGCAGATATTCAACCACATGATAACCGACCAGCTGATTGAGTGCTTCGCGGACAGCATTGCGGCTGACTCCGAATTCCACGGCAAGCAGAGTTTCTTTCAAACGGTCCCCGGAGCGGTATTCTCCGTTAATTATTTTTTGAGCGAAAATATCAAGTACGATCATACTGGCAGGTTTACTGTCGGCATTCTTTTTGGTATATTCCTTTTTCATTTTATGAACTTTTTTCCTTTTTTTGCTGTATTTTTAGCTTTATTTTTCATCTAATATATCACTCTTCAGGTAAAAAGCAAACTTTTTTGAAAAATAGTATGCATTTTCTCTCAATATCCCGAAAATACATTTCTGAAACGGCAAAAAAAAGAATTGCTCTCATTTCTGCAACAAAAGCAATTCCTGTATTTTTTTAATGATTGATATTTCAGAGAAAATAGGATTGGAACTCCTCAACAGATACCTGTCTGCCATAGGGAGAAATTTCAAAACCTTCAGCCTGGGTAAATTTTTTACCTTTTTCACCGAAAAGTTTTATCAGCATTTCTCTGCCCTGCTCTGCGCACAGTTCGTAACGCGCGCCCCAGTGGCGGGAAAGATAAGCCCGTTTTTCTTCCCATGTATACTCTTTGCCGATTTCAAAATCGGTAAATTTATTGATATGAGGCAGCCATTCATAAACCTGCGATGCATGACAGTTCATCAGCTGATATTTCTTTTCCAGCACATCGTCGATCGGCACTGCCACATCAAATCGGAACGGACGGGGATCGATAAATTTGTCCCAGCAAAATGCAAAAACCGGATTCTGCGGAGGAACAGGAACATCAGGACAATAGAGCGGCACCATAACCAGATATGCACAATCCTGCACCAGCTGTGCCACATTGCGATGATCTGCATGATAATCACAAGTACGATGACTTATGACAACATCAGGCTGAAATTTACGGATCGCCCGCATGATACGCTCACGATTTTCCAATGTAACTTCAAGATTACAATCGGAAATATCAAAAACTTCATACTCGACAACACCGGAAATTTTTGCCGAAGCCTGAGTTTCCAGATAACGGCGGGCGGCAAGTTCCTTACGCTCCATTGCATGATGACCATGATCGCCGTTGCAGACTGAAATAAATTTGACCTGATCACCTTTGGCGGCAAGTTTTAAAGCTGTACCGCCGAATTCAAACTCCGCATCATCGGGATGCGCAACAATAACCAAAAATCTTCGTCCCATTTAAAACCTCAAATTTCAACATCGATTTTATGGATTCCGTTTTCAGTCGGGATCGGAATAATACCGTCAACAAGTTCAACTCCGTCCATTTTAACAGATTTTCTGCCGGTGCGTTTGACATTGACGATATATTTTGAACCGCGCCACAAACGTTCGATTGAACCTTCATTCCAAGCAGACGGGAACTGCGGTTCGACTTTCAAACCGTCAAGTTGAGCCTTCAAACCGAAGAAACGGTTGGCAAGATTCATAGTGAACCATGCGGGAGCACCGCTGGAAATGATGTTGCTGCCTCTGCCGGGATGTCCGGCGTAGGGGCTTTGATAATAATTGCACCACCAAAGCGGAGAAGTCCAGCGAACATCGCAAACTTCCTCTTCCGCACTCGGCACCATTTGCAGCATAGTTTTCAATGCTTCATCGACATCGCCTGCTTCAAGCATGGCGGCAGTGTACATCATTGAGCCATGGGTATAGCATGAACCGTTTTCGCCGCAGCCGGGCTGTTTGGCTGATTCGCGGCCGATACCGTCGCGTTCAGTAAGGAACGGCGGAGAATAAAGCATCGGACCGTACTGGCTCTGATTACGTGTTTTAAGTTCATTAACAAGTTTTGCGGCAAGATCTCCCTCTGCGACATGAGAGAGGATGGCGAAGCACTGAACGAGCATACTGATATTGGCATCTTTGTCGTTTTTAGTACAGAATTTGACACCGTCATCGGTAATGCCGCGGACGAACCAATCGCCGTCCCATGCGTTTTTCATCAAAGATTCAGCAACTTCATCGGCAGCTTCTGTCAAACGGTCAGCCATTTTGCAATCGCCGTAAGCACGGAGAACGGGGGTGAATTTGCGGACTGCATTGATAACCGCAAAGGAGGTCCAAACGGATTCTCCGATACCTCTGCGTCCTGCTTTTTCCAGAGGATCGCTCCAGTCGCCGTCCATAAAACGGACCAGTCCGTGCATACCTCTCTGGGTCAATGTCCAGATCAAACCGCCGCAAACTGCATCGCAGACAGTGATTTCACGATTGCGTGCAGCATTAAAAACTTTTTCATCCAGAATGGCAATATCGCCGGTTTCAAGGATATATTCAGCGGTACTTAAAGCATACCATGTACCAATATCATTGTGCCGCTGTTTCATGCTTTCTGCCGCAAGTGCGGAGAAAGAACCTGCATTTTTAGGAGTTGAACGCGGAACAAATCCGTCTTTTAAAGTGAGTTTGGCAAGTTCGATGAGATTTTCGCGGGAGAAAGCGGGATCGAATACCAATGCACCGCTGCCGTCCTGCATATTGTTTCGCCAGTTATGAATTGTACCCAAACGTTTGCTCTGATTCTGATTCAGGAGCTGAAGTTTGGTCCAGACATTGTAGGCGACATTCAAAGTTTCATTGGGAGTTGAAATTGAACCGCAGTCCAAACGTTCTGCATGGAAAGTTCTGGCACGCTGAATGATTTCGGCGGCATTGTTTTTCTTCTGATATTCAATACCCTCTGCTTTTGCCTCTTCGACAGTATCGGTGATACCGAGGATAAACTGCATGGTGATTTTTTCACCGGCTTTGATGGTCAGATTGTAGCGCAATGCGAAAATCGGCACAGAAGCATAAGCATGAACTGCGGGCAATTTGTCAGAGGAAAGTGCCTTTGCACGGTGGAACGGAACATCTGCTCCGTAGAAATCCTCTTCGGAACCGCACCATGAATCAGCTTTCATTGAAGGTGCGAAAAATGCACTGTAACGGTTTTTGGCACTTTCACTGTGATAACGGCGAAGAGTGAACACCCCTGTTGCATCATCGTAAAAAGTCTGGTCAAGCTGCTGTGAATTGTCATGTCCTTCCAAACGGATGAAACTGCATACAGTAAGGGCGAAACTTTCAGTTTCCTTACCGGTATTTTCCAGAGTGAGCAGATTTGCCTCCACATATTCATCAGGATCAACTGCGATGGCAAGTGAAGTTTTGATATTGTTGTTTTCTGCTTCAAAAGTGGAGCATCCGGGCTCCTGTTTCACACAGGATTTTGCGGCTTCAACGGGAGCGTTGCCCCCGTTGATTGACCAGATGTCGCCATTGGCTGACTTAATCAGAAAGTTTCTGCCTCTGGCAACGATGTTGCGTTCAAGATTGTAATAAAGACCGCCGGCACCATTCTGACCGATAATGGAATAAAAATCACCCTTGCGGTTGTAAAGATAGTTATCCCAGTTGAAAGGAGTTGCCTGACAGTTGACGGTCAGAATTCTGCCGTCGACGCTCAATTCGCCGTAATTATTTTTCATTTTGTTTATCAAACCTCTTTAGCTTCTTCATCGTCTTTGATAACGGATTCATTGACGGTGAAAATTGTAAGTCCCTGCCATTTTTTCTTGGCCTGAACAGGGAAGAATCTCAAAGCGATAGCAGCAATGATCAAACCTGCGGGAATGGAGAACTGGAAGCTGCGGGCAAGAGGTCTGTCCTCAATGCAGTAGTTGCTGTATGCCCACCAGGTGATCATAACTTCAAGAACGCCGAAGAAGATAAAGGCGATCAAAGCGGACAATTTAGCCTGCCATTTGTTGCGCCATGCTTTGATGAGGTAAGGAATCAACAGAACGATTGCGGGAACGAGCCAGATCCAGACATAATAAATGTCAAGTTTGCCTGCCCAGCCGAAACCGACAGTTTCAGTTGCATAAGAAGCACCGGCATTGATCAGATCAGCTGTCTGTTCAGGAGAAAGTTTATCACCGATGACCTGACCGGCGGCTTTTGCAAGTTCAATACCTTTTTCTTTAGCTGCGCCTTCCCATGCCAGAAGAGAATCTTTGGACATGGCGTACCAGCAGTTGTAGGCAACAGTTTCACCGAATGCGAGGAAAGTGTACGCCCAAATGATTTTTGAGTTGGCACGTTTGGAGAAAACTGCAAACAAAAACGCAGGAAGAACAGCGGCACCGAGAACCCAAAAAATAGTGGAAACTTCGGAAACTGACTGCTGCAGCCATTTACCGGCAAATTCCATACCGAGAGCAACTGCGATACCGAAAGCACCGATGATCAGAGTTGCCCAACGAAGGATTTTGAATTCCTGCTGGTCATTCATATTTTTGTTAACGAACTTGGCATGGAATTCTTTCAGCCAGACGGCCGCCATGGAGTTGGTAACACCGCTGACGGTACTCATGATAGCGGCAAGCATAGCTGCCATAAACAAACCTGCAAGACCGACCGGCATGAAAGTTGAAACAAAGTGGAAGAATGCCATATCACCTTTGCCGCTGCCGACGAAGATTTCACTGTCAGGATTGAATTTGTAATAAGTATAGAGAGCAAGACCGATGAAGTACAAAAAGATCATGAAAATCAAACCGGAAGCAGTAGACATAACCTGAGCCTTCAAACCGGCTTTCCAGTCTTTGGTACTCAAAATACGCTGAACAGTAACCTGATCGCTGGATGCATTGGTAATATGTGTTGAAATAGTTCCCCAGAGCAGCAGGATAAAGAGCAAGCGATAATAAGGAGTAAAGGTATAAAATTCTTTGTTGGCAAAGTCAGGAATAAGATGACCGTCCTGATGAGCAACGCTTACTGCGGAACCGATACCTTCAATGAATTTAACGAAAGCATTGGTGTCCTCTGCGGAAACGCTGACTCCGATCTTCCAGCAGAGCATAAGCACAACTGCAAGCAAACCACCGAAAGTGATGAGAGCCTGAAAAACATCAGTCCAGACAACTGCTTTGCTGCCGCCGATGAAACAACATGCAACACCGACAACTGCGACCAGCAGAATTGAAAACCACGGAGCCCAGCCATAACCGCCTTCAAAAATCTTGGCAGATGTATAAAGCACCATACCGATATAAATAACACGGGTAAAGAAAGAGGAAATCGCAACAACTGCACGGACATTGCTGTCATAACGGTATTCCAGATACTCATAGGGAGTAAAGCTGCCCAGCTGGAAATAGAAGCGAGCAAAAAGCAAATAACAGGGAATGACCAGCAGCGGTCCGAAAAATCCGCTGATGAAGAACAAAGTCATACTGTTGTTGAAGATTTCGCCCGGAACCATAACGATTGAGATGGAGCTGAAAAGCGACATCATACAGGCGAGACCGATTGCCCATGAGGGCATTGTGCGTCCGCCGAGGAGATAAGTTTCAGAATCTTTTTTCTCACGGGAGAAATAGATACCGATACCGATTACGACCAATGTATACAGTGCGATAACACCGTAATTGATCCAATCTGCCATTTCTTTTGTCAAAGTCATTACATTGTTTCCTTTCTTGTTTAGTGTTATGACCTAACCGTTAATAAACTCAAATTAATTACCGTTTTGTGATACTTTTAAACGCACATCAAAACGCAAAAACAACTATTGCATTTATAAGTTTTTGAGTATCAAAACGATACATAAAAAACACATTTTATGCAATATACATTTCTGTATAATAACACCTCAAACACTATAATTCAAACTTTTTACGGCACTTATAACAAAAAAAACACTATTTTTTTCAAAAAACTCTTCAAAAAATAGTGTTTTTGTTTTGAATTTTATAAATATCGTCTTTTTACAGCACAAAATACGGTGATTTTGTTTCGATATTTATTGTTGCGGATAAGGAAATTCAGGGAACGGCACAACAGAACAGACCGTCATCCAGTAACGCTTCATCCAGTGCAGAGCAATTTTTCTGCCGCCTGACGGATAACGCGCATCACGGACTTTGAGCAATGTGCGGATGACATCCTCAAATTCAGGAGCAAGTTTGTGCTGTGTTGACGGCAGCATTTCAAAAAGATACTGCGCTCTGTCGTCCATGAACCATTCACGGCAGACATGGATGGCAAACTCCTGAAATTTAAGGGCTGCTTCAACTTCCTCTTTCAAATCAACAGGGAAATTTTTCATGCGGTTGAGGCGGTAACGCAGTGAAATGACATCCTCTTCAGTTTTTGCCAGACCGTCAAGCGTAACATTTTCGGTCGGGGCTTCGCCCTTGCGGCGGTAACGGTAGTAGAACATCCAGCAGAGAGCATCGTGGTCATCTTCAGTGGCTGTATGAATGTAAAGTTTGCCAAGATCAAGGATAAAGTCCCCTGCCCCCTCCGCCATATAAATGAACATATCTGCAGCCTCGGCAATGTCGGTATTTTCATTTGTTTCGACATTCCAGTAAACTGCCGCCGCATAGGCGAAAGCAATTTTTGAAAATGAGAACTGCGTCCAGTAACCGAAATCACCGAATTCACTGCATCCGACAAAATACGCCTTGGTTTTGACCGCTGCTTTTGCAGCATTCAGAATATTGCCTCTCCAGCGGTAGGTTCTGCCGCAGATACAGCTGTAATTGCTGTTTGAAGCAGAAATGCCGAAGCGTCTGCCCAAATGTGCGTATGTTTTTACATTTTCTTCAAAAGGATATTCTCTGCCGTAACCCCATTCACCGAGAAGCGTATCTTCGGGGATCATAGCAACCGCATCGGGATTATTTTTGACCATATCGCTGGCAATGAAAAGTGAGCGTCCGTATTTTTTTACAACAGAGGAAATCATTTTAAACCAGTCGCCGTAAATTTTTTCCTTACCGTATTTTTCACAGGCTTCTTTGCTTCTTCCAAGACCGATGTCGTAAGTTTCATCGCCGCCGGCACAAACAAATTCGGATGTGTAATTGGGGAGAAGTTCATCCAGCAGACCTTTGATAAATTCTGCAGCTTTGGGATCAGTCGGGCAGAATGAAAACGGTCCGTCCGGTTCAAGCTGCCATGATGAACGCACCCCCTCCGGACATTCAGCCATCTGACGGTAAGGTTCATGCATGAGCCAGCGTTCCATGTGGCCGAGAGTATTCTGCTTGGGGATGAGTTCAACGAAGCGTTCACGGCAGTATTTATCAAGTTCACGCACCTGTTCAGCGGTCAAAGGGGAAGCATCGCCCCAGACTTTTTCGTGACCTTTGAAAGCGAAAGTATGTTCAAAATAGAGTGTGAAATAATTAAATTTCCAGCTTGCAATAAGATCGACGAATTTGAGCAAATCTTCAAATGCCATATTTTTATCACGGCTGAAATCAAGACTGCAAATACGGTTTTTAAGCAGCGGATAATCATCAATATCAAGTTCGGGGCAGTCATTGTTTTTGTACTGGAAGCGAAGCTGTTTCAAAGTTTGCTCCGCATAAAATGCCCCTGCTTTGTCGGCAGCAATGACTTTTATTCCGTTCGCTGAAATATTGAGCTTATAGCCCTGTTCATTCAATGAATCATCAAATGAAACTTCGGGATTGCTGTTCAAAATTTCATTGCTTACATATCCCTCCCCGCAAATCATACAGGTCGGAATCGGCAGAAGAATCGGTTTTTCTGACATAAATGCTCTTTCTTTCAAAATTTATATAATACTTGGAATTACTTTTGTTTGCTGTACCATTCTCCGAGCGGTTTCATGACGCTTTCGACCTGCTCTTCCATATTGATTGCCTCATGATACATACCGCCGTTTGCTCCGTGAAAAACGATAGCTTCTGCCTGATTTTTCAACTGATCAAGGGTGTAGACACCTTTACCGTATTCAATCATCTGCGCCCAGAAATACAATTTATTGTGCGGCAGTGCGGCAGATTTGAAACGGTTGGTTTCTCTGCCGATCCAATAATTACCGACTTTGTACTGACCGGCAAGGATGTGGTCGATCCAGCCGTTCTGCAAATATTTCTGCCAATGCAGCGGAACTTTGTCGCCCCAGTTATTTTCCCAGCGGCCGTTGGAGATGGAAGTACTGGAAACGCCGAGCATGATCTCCTGATTTTTGGCTTTGACGATTTTGCTGATTTCTTCGATGAGAATATCAATACCTTCGGCACGGAGTTCGTACCATTTTTTCTTGTCAAAATCTTCTTTGAGGATGTTTACGCCGTAGCGTTTCTGATATTCATCAACGATGGCTTTGTTGTAGCCGTAGCGTTCATCTTTGTCATTACCGAAAGTGAAACAGTGTGAACGGGTGCAGAGATAAAGCCCGTCTGCTCCGTATTCGACCAATTCTTTAACAATATTAAGTCTGTATTCTCTGGATTTTGGTTCGCTGTAACAGATAGTGCCGTACCAGGGTTTTCCCTCTTTGTCAAGCATGTGGCAATCGGGGTTTTTGAGCAGAAATTCGGGGAAAGCGTAATTGGGGATTTCACGCTTGTACCCCTCATCGGAGAGAGTCATCCAAATAAAGAGTTTGATGCCGTTCTTTTTTGCTTCACGAACAGCGACGGCAAGCGGGTCGATAAACTGCATGATGACAGCCATTTTTTTCAGATGTTCAGGAAGTTTATCATAAGGCATCTTGCCGGGATAAACGGTTGCGGCACCTTTGCTGTAATAAAGCATCTGACCGAACTCGGAAACACGCCACAAAACACCGGTAACTTTGGCGGCTTTGCATTTTTTGAAAAACTGTTCGATAGCCTTTTCGCCGTACAAATCAATACCGATATTTTTACTGTAAACAACTTCATCTCCGAAGTCCATATTGATCCAGTATTCAGCAGAGGGAGCATTGTCAGCACGATTTTTTGCATCAGTTTTTTCAAGAACAAGGTCTTTTACTTCAACTTTACCGTTCTTACATCCGACACCGACTTCAAGAATTTTTGCGATATTGGGCATATAAGCACGAATTGCAAAATCTGTCCATTCTCCGACCTTTGCATTCAAAGCGTCGTATGCGTTATACTGAAAAATCCAGCCTTTTTTCTCGGTACGGCTGATAAAATAAATGGCAGGAACGGATTTTTCATCAACTCTTTTGACTTTGCCCTTCATTACATAATAACCTTCACCGTCAATAGAAATATTTCTTACCAGAGCGGCTTCATTACTGCTTCCTCCTTTATGTTCGGCAGCAAGCTGTCCGCCGTTCCATTTGAAGACACCGGGACCGGTATGACGCCATTGATCAAAAGACGGCAGCAGATTTTCTGCATATACAGCAGCAGTTAACAGAATCGATGCCAAAAAGATTATTTTTTTCATTTTTCCTCCTTTTATAATTTTTTAAGAGTTTGCGATTTTATAAATTCTGACACTGAAAGTTACTATATGCACGATTTAAATAATTTGCAACAAAGATTTTTATTTTAGTTACAATTTTATATGTTTTTATACAATTTTTTAAAACCTGATATAAAAAAAATCCCTGCCGTAAAAGCAGGGACTTGCAAATGGATTTTTATTGAGGATTGCTGTAAAATTTACCGAGAGGAGCAAAAATTTTATCAGGTCGTTCCTCCATATTTATCGCTTCATGATAGATCCCGCCGTTGGCACCGAGGAAATTGAAAATTTTTGCCTGATCTCTCAACTGTTCATAGGTATAAACACCTGCGCCGTATTTGACCATCTGTGCCCATGAATAAAATTTATTTCCCTCTTTTGCAAATTCAGCGAAACGGTTGTATTCACGGGAGGCAAAATAATCGCTGACATTGTACTGACCGCTGACGATGGAATCGATCCAGCCCTTTTCCAGATACATCTGCCAATGACAGGGGACTTCTCCCCAGTTATTTTTCCAGCTGTTGTTGGCCAGAGAAACGATTGAAACGCCGAGGCGTACTTTCTGATTTTTGGCATGAGCGAGTTTGGCAATTTCTTCGATAAGCATGTCAATGCCCTCCGCTTTGAGAGCCTGAAACTTTTTAACATCAAAATCCTGGGTCAGAATATCGACGCCGTAGCGTTTTTTGTATTCTTCAACAACAGTTTTATTGAAACCGTAAAGTGCTTTGGGATCATGATCAAAAACGCTGCAGTGAGAGCGGGTGCAGAGATAAAGACCGTCTGC
Organism: Victivallaceae bacterium; assembly: GCA_045635285.1. GTDB lineage: Bacteria > Verrucomicrobiota > Lentisphaeria > Victivallales > Victivallaceae > RGIG5270. The sequence continues at coordinate 15,760 of JAZRBX010000120.1, read as the reverse complement.
GCCGTATTCAAGCAATTCTTTGACAATGTTCAAACGGTATTCGCGGGCTTCGGGTTCGCTGTAACAGATAGTTCCTTTCCACGGTTTGCCGTTACGGTCAAGCATGTGGTACTGCGGATTTTTGATAAGGAATTCAGGGGTGCAGTAATCAGGAACAAGCCGTTTATAACCCTCATCTGAAAGAGTCATCCAGATATAAATTTCAATGCCGTGTTTTCTGGCTTCACGGACGGCGATAGCCAGAGGATCGATTTTCTGAATAACTTTTGCGACCTTGATACCGCTTTCATTGAGCTTGCTGACATCCATTGAACCGGGATAAACTGTCGCCGCACCTTTGCTGTGATAGAGCATGTGGCCGAAGAGGGAAACACGCCACTGCACGCCGGTAACGCCGTTCTTTTTGCAGTCTTCAAAGAATTTGACAATATCATTTTCATCATAAAGATCATCACCGACGACACCGATATTGTGAGCATAAACGATCTCATCGCAATAATCCATATTGATCCAGTATTCCAATTTGCCTGCTTTATCGGAACGGTCCTGCCATGAAGATTTTTCAAAAACGACATCCTTGAATTCGACAGAACCTTTGGAGGTGCCGCAAGTCAAATCAGCAACAGCTGCACTTTCGGGCAGACATACACGGATTTCAAAATCGCACCATTCACCTGCTTTTGCCTGTCTGACGCCGGCGCCGTTGTATTGATAAAGCCAGCCGTTTTTAGCGGTACGGACGATACAGTAAACGACGGGATTTGCACCGGCGGATTTTTTGATTTTACCTTTGACGGAATACCATGAACTTGGTTCTACTTTGGCTCTGAAAGTCAAACCGGCGGCATTTTTTCCGCCTTTATGAGTTACGGCAAAAGCATTTTCAGAAAAACTGATATCTCCGTTACCGATTTTTTTCCATAAATTGAAAGCGGGAAGCATATTCTCTGCGAACATGCATACAGCGGCGGACAAAAGCAGAAAGATTAATACTATTTTTTTCATTTTTCAAATATCATTTTGCAAAAGAATTAAACCAGATACCGAAAAAGTCAAAGAATTCTTCGGGGCGTTCTTCAAGATTAAGAGATTCGTGCATGATCGCGCCGTTTGCACCGAGGAAGTTGAAAGATGCCGCCTGATTGAGGATTTCAAGAGCAGTCGCCATACGCTGACCGTAGAAATAGAGCTGCGCCCAATAATAAATTTTCTGATCGGGACGGGCATATTCTCTGAAGCGGTTGACCTCTTTGCTGCCGAAGTCGGCACTGACACGATACTGACCTGTAACGACAGAATCGATCCAGCCGTTGCGGAGATATTTTTCAACATCGACAGTCATTTTACCCCAGTTTGAACTGAGATATTTGTTTGAAAGAGTCATATAAGCAAGACCGAGGCGGACCTTCTGATTTTTTGCATGGGCAAGTTTGCCGATTTCTTCAATGAGAATATCAAAACCTTCACCTTTGAGGTCGCGCCATTTTTTGATATCAAAATCCTGGGTCAAGATATCGACGCCGTAGCGTTTTTTGTATTCATCAACGATACATTTGTTGAAGCCGTAATCATCGCCTTTGTCATTGCCGAAGAAGAAACTGTGACTGCGAGTACAGATATAAAGCCCGTCTGCACCGTATTCGAGCAATTCTTTGATCATATTCAAGCGGTATTCACGGGCGCGGGGATCGCTGTAACAAATAGTGCCGTAGAGCGGTTTGCCCTGACGGTCGAGCAGATGGCAGTCGGGATTTTTGATAAGGAAATCCGGGAAAGACAAATGTTTGATTTTATCATGTTTTGAACCTTCGTCAGAGAGAGTCAGCCAGATATAGAGTTCGATACCGTTTTTCTTTGCTTCACGAACTGCGACTGCGAGCGGGTCAAAAGCCTTTATTGATTCAGCGACACGGCGCTGATTTTCATTCAGCAAATTCAAATCAATATCTTTTCCTGGATAGAGAGTTGCTGCGCCTTTGGTATGATAAAGCACAGTTCCGGTAGCGGAGATACGCCACTGCACGCCGGTAACGCCTTTGGCTTTGCAATCTTTGAAGTAGTTGATGATTTCCGCCTCACGGTAATCTTTAAGTCCCATATTTTTGCAATAATAAACATTGTCCCACCAGTCCATATTCACCCAATATTCGGGAGCGGGAGCGTTTGCGGGGCGGTCGTGGATAGTTTTTTTGGTAAAGGCGAGATCTTTGATTTCAACAGAACCGCCGAAAGAACCTACTGTAATATCAGCGAAAGCGGTACTGCTGTTCAAATAAGCACGAATTTCAAAATTCTGCCATTCACCGACAGGAGCTTCCTTGACTTTGGGGGCGAAATACTGACCGAGCCACTGATTTTTTGCATTGCGGCTGACAAAATCGATCTGCGGCACACTGTCAACGCTGTTGCGTTTGAATTTACCTGTAAAAACATAATAGCCGTCGGGATCGACTGCGAGTTTATATTTGAGAGCAGCGGGGCGATTGCCTTTCACAAATGTAACAACGGCACTTTTTTCTGTAACCTTGAATTCACCTGCGCCGTCTTTTTTCCATGCCGTAAAAGCAGGCACAGGTTCAAGAGCAGAAAGCACAGCTGCAAAAGCAACAGACATCAGCAACAGTAATTTTTTCATTTTTCTTACTTTCTTTAATATTTCATGGTTAAAAATACAAGGATAAGGTATTATAACACAGCTTAACTGCTTTGTCAAGTTGCAAGCAATTTTTTTTGCTATTTATCCTCTTTTTCACGAAAATCTCTGCACTGTATAAAAAAACTGCTGCAAACTGTAAAAAGATTGCAGCAGTTACTTTACAGATTCAGTATATTTTATTTATTGAACTGATTGTAGAATTTGCCGATCGGAAAGAGATATTTCTCGTTCTGACCTTTTTTTCCTTCAAGGTTCATCGCTTCGTGATACATGGCGCCGTTGCCCTGCAGAAAGGCGAAGAATTCGGCCTGTTTCAGCAGTTTGGCGGGAGAGTAAGTACCGACTCCGTATTTGACCATCTGCGCCCAGTAATAAAGTTTCTGATGCGGTTTGGCAACTTCACGGAAAGCCATAGTTTCGCGTGTGGCGAAAAACGGTTCGACATTGTACTGACCGCTGACGATGCCGTCGATCCATTCATTCTGCAGGAATTTCTGCCAATGAACAGGCATTTTGCCCCAGTTTGAACCAAGTATACCGGAAGAAAGTCCGTTGAAAGAAACGCCGAGAATTACTTTCTGCCCTTTGGCATGAACAAGAGTGCCGATTTCTTCAATGAGTTTGTCAAAACCTTCGGCTTTGATGTCCTGGAATTTTTTAACATCAAAATCCTGTGTCAGAATATCGACGCCGTAGCGTTTTTTGTATTCTTCGACGACAGTTTTGTTGAAGCCGTAATCATTGCCTGATTTGTCGATACCGTTGATGGTGCTGTGAGTTCTGGTGCAGAGATAAAGACCGTCTGCGTTGTATTCGAGCAATTCCTTGACGATATTGACACGGTATTCACGGGATTTGGGTTCGCTGTAAGCGATAGTGCCGTAAAGCGGTTTGCCCTGACGGTCGAGCAGGTGGCAGTCGGGATTGTCTATCAGGAATTTCGGGAAGCTGTAATCGGGGATAATTATTTCGCCCTTGTCGTTTTCCTTTTTGTAACCTTCATCGGAGAGGGTCATCCAGACATAAATTTTGATACCGTTTTTCTTTGCTTCACGGACAGCGACAGCAAGGGGGTCGATCTGACGGAGGACATCGACGGTGCTCTGCAAATCTTTATCAAGCAGTTCATATTTGACATGACCGGGGAAAACGGTTGCTGCGCCTTTGCTCCAATAAGCCATCTGTCCGGTTACGGATACGCGCCAGAAAACGCCGGTAACTCCTGCTTGTTTGCACAATTTGAAAAAGTTTACGATTTCTTCTTCACCGTAAGACTTATGACCGATGTGGTTGGCATAACGGACATTGTCGTTCCAGTCCATATTGATCCAGTATTCAAGTTCGGGAGCATCGGCGGAGCGGTCATTGAAGTTGGCTTTGACGAATTTCATATTTCTGAATTCGACGGCATCACCTTTTGAACCGACGGTAAAGTCAGCGAAAACGGCATTATCCGGCAGATAGGCACGAACTTCAAACTTTGTCCATTCGCCGACCTTGGCGGAACTGCTCTGCGGAGCGCAATACTGATCTATCCAGCCGTTTTTCTGAGTACGGGAAACGTAGAGGACTTTGGGGACGCTTTTTTCGGACAAGCGTTTGTATTCGCCTGAAAAAATGTAATAGTTATCACCTGTAACATTGGCATTGAATTTGTAAGCCGCAACTTTCTGACCGCCGTGATATTTGACGGAAGCGGTATTTCCGTTGATATTGAAATCACCTGCGCCGTCTTTGGTCCATTGATTCCAATCGGTGGGCAGCATGTTTGCGAAAGCGCAAACAAAACTGAAAATCAAAAGTAATACTGTTGAAATTTTCTTCATTTTTTTCTCCTTGCAAAATATATTACATGCCTTCCCATTTACCGGTAGCAGATTTCTTTTCTTTGGCTTCATCACGATACCAGACGGTGAAGTCTGCGCCGGTGGAAGTATTCTGATAGCAGAAGCTGTTGGCACAAGCATCAGCCCACTGCTGCGGAGACTTGCTTTCGGCATGACCGTCAAGATAGTCGGCATTGATTCTGCCGCTGTGACGGGCATGAGTATAAGAACCTGCACTTTCACCGAGTCCCATCATACCGGTCTGATTTTCACAAGTTCCGTCAATGGAGTCGATGTGATGGAAAGTATTTGAGGGTTTCTGAATGCGTTTGAGAGAAATAAGACGCCAGGTATCATCATTGAAGAACAGCAATGCACGGGGTTCCCAGTTGCCGTCATTTGCATTGGTAACGACACCGTAAGTCATGGTCGGCCATTCGGGAGCATCTTCAACTGCGGTATTGGCAAAAGCAGGACATTTGAAAATATTGTCGCCGCTCTTGTTTTCATTGTAGTAGCCGTTGCGGACATAAACACCTGCCCAGTAAGCCATACCGTTGGGATTTACCCAACCGATACCGCCGCCCCAGTTGTGAACCCAATCGTCATTGTCCTGGGCATACATCATATCGACAAGAGCGTGCTGTTTCAAATTGGAAACACAACTGGCGCTTCTGGCGCGTTCACGGGCTTTGCCGAGGGCGGGGAGCAGCATACCTGCGAGAATTGCGATGATGGCGATCACGACCAAGAGTTCAATAAGAGTGAATTGTGATTTTTTCTTCATTTTTTCTCCTTTAGTTGAGAGTTTATATTTTGACAGATTTACATTTTCCTGCAATAATCTGTCGAGTTTCGATTAAATTATAGCGTATAAACTCTCAAAAAACAAGTCTTTTTTGTTTAAAAAGAGAAGATTTTTCCATTTTTCAACAGATTTTTTCATCTTTTTATATATCACTGATTCAGAAAAATAGAGCAATATTCAACACCGAAACCTCTTTAAAAAAGCACAATCGAAACGCAATCCCCGCATTCAAAAACAGAACATAAAAAAAGGAGGCTGAAAAACAGCCTCCTGTATTTTCAAATTAGAACAGTAATTATCAATTGCCTTCCCATTTGCCAACGTAAGTCTTCTTTGTTTTGTTTTCATCAAAACATGCAACGGTCCAATCCGTACCGGTAGTCTGATTCATATACAAGCAACTGTTGATAGTAGCATCAGCCCACTGTTGAGGAGTTTTGCTCTCAGCATGACCGTCAAGATAGTCAGCGTTGATTCTGCCGCCGTGACGGGCATGAGGACGGCTGGAGCCGCCATTATTGATTTCAATACCGGAAGTCTGATAGGTCAATGAGGAGGAAAGAGAATCAATATGATGGAAAGCGTTTGCGGGTCTGCCTACACGCTTCAAAGTAATTAAACGGTTATGGTTACCTTCAGTTCCGTTATTATTAATTTGAAAATATGCTTTGGGAACAAACTTCATATTATTGGCACTTGTTTCAACACCATAGGTATATTGATATGCGGTAGGCCGGGTATCATTATTAGCAACATCATTTGCCAAAGCAGGACACCTGAACGCATTAAGCGATGTACCTGCGTCATAATACCCCAAACGGCTGTATGCACCTGCCCAATCACTGGTGCCGTCCCACATGCCACCGAGACGCTGAACGACCCACTGGTCATAATCCTGCGCATACATCTGATCAACAAGGCCATGCTGTTTCAGATTGGAAAGACAGCTGGCGCTTCTGGCGCGTTCACGGGCTTTACCGAGAGCGGGGAGCAGCATGCCGGCGAGGATTGCGATAATTGCAATCACAACAAGCAGTTCAATAAGGGTGAACTTGCTTCCGATAATATTGATTACCGGATGTTGTTTTAGGGTGTTTTTCATAATTTTCTCCTTTGGTTAAGGTGTGAGTTCTTATTCATTTTCATGGATTTCAGGGAGTTCAGATAATTCAGGTTTTCAGCTCAAAACAAGCCTCTCTGAATTCCTTAAATTCCTTAATCTCCTTATTTTTTCAACTTCCGATAATCAATATTATCAGAAGTTTGCGATGTCTTGCTATATAGATAGCACATCTTTTTAAAAAAAGCAAGCATTTTTTATATTTTTTTCAAAAATTATATAATTTCTTACAAAGTTATCAACTTTTTTTACACGATATTCAAAAAAAATGAGTTCAGAAAAACTGAACAGTTTTGTCTGAACTCCATGATTTTTTTGTATATGCGGCAATACAAATACCGCTCTTTAAATTGCTTAATATTCTATATAAGTCGTTTTATGAGTTACAGCAGGTGCATCATAAGGGAATGTAACTTCGTCAACGATTCTGCCGCCGGGGGTTGTTGTCCGCAGTGAAATACCTTTTTCATCCACAGTAACAAATGTAACACTGGTTTGAACTCCGCCACCCCCGGGACCGTCGATCACATAAACAGGGAAACGGATATTTTTGAAATCTCTGACGGTAAGTTTGCGTTCCTTGCTGCCCTCGGCAGGCTCTGCTCCGAAAAGTTCATTGGTCTGCGGATCAAAACGGTACGGAGTATGAGTATGCCCCGAAAGCCACAAGTCAATTTTGCACTGCGGTTTTTCGCCGAAAAAGAATTTGTAAAAACGGTAATTATTGGAATAAAAATATTTCTCCTCAAACTCAAACGGCGGACAATGAGCCAGAACTATGCGGCGTTTTGCATTTTTGCACTCTTCGGAGTTGATGACTTTTTCCAGCCATTCTGCTTGTTCATCAAAATATTCATCTGTATCGATATACCATGTATAAGCATGGCGTTCGCTGGCGGTAAAAGGTTTGTCCTCTCCGACATCCAGCACGATATAAAAAACATCGCCGCGGCGGAATGCATAATAACTGCTGCCGAGATATTCAGTGAATTTCGGGGCTTCAACACCTCGGTATTCGTGATTGCCTCTGACCATGTAATGTGCGACATCTTTTTTGTTTGCCGCATAAGCATCAAAATAAGTATCGAAGAAAGCATAACCGAAATCATCATAAGCATCGGCAATATCTCCGAGCGCGAAAATCATATCAGCCTCACCGGCAAAACAATTTTTAAAAAGATTATTGACCAGTTTGATACGGTTTTTCAAAGTTATCTGGGTATCGCCGATAGCGACAAAAGTCTGTTTGATGCCTTTGTCGGGATTGGTTTTGAAGGTGCCTTTGTGAAATGAAAGTTCTTTGCCGCTTTTTTCATCCAGACAAACGATTTCAAAATCATACTGTGAATCAGCGGCAAGTCCCTGCAGTTCAAAAAGATGTATTTCTGTTTTTTTGCGGTGTCCCATACTTTGGCTGAAATAAGTTTTCACTTTTTCAGGAGAAGATGACGGATAATATTTTATGCCGCAAACAACTTTGCTGTTGAATTCAGCACCGATCCGTACACTGTCAACATCCGGACTTATGACCCACGGAGTACGGACAAGTTTGACATCTTCACGGAAAAGCAGTTCAAATGTATCCAGCTGTTTTTTTCTCTCCGACGGCCAGAAAGTTTTATCAGGCAGCTGTTTACAGCAGAAACGGAAAGTTCCATAACCGGAATTGACCAGTACGGCAATATAATTTTCACCTTTTTTCAAGGGAATTTGAACGACATCATATCTCTCTCCGCTCGGCGGCAGCGCACCCTCCGGCGGCACGGTGTCAAAAATCTTTTTGCCGTTGACATAAAACGCACAGTACCAATAAGAACCGACTTTGAACGGCAGAACACAATCTTTGTCAGAATTTATTACAGAACAGACGATCGCCCTGCCCTTCAGCGGCTGATATTTTCCTGCATACTTGGCAAGGCTGATAAATTCACTCTGTGCATCAGATTCATATTCAAGAACTTTGCCGTCCTCAATTATCAGATCGCCCGATGAAAATTCCTTTGCATCTTTTTCAGTAAACCCGGCATCAAAAAGTGCCCTCCATTCAATATCCTGTGCCGCAGTCAAAACGCTTGCTGTCAACGCCAGCACCAACAAAATTTGTTTCATTTTTCCTCCTTTATCAATAATGCATAACTATCATTTGATGACAGATGATTTTATCCAGTTTGACTTTTACTTTGCCGTTTTCCTGAACGAACGGAATTTCAATTCCCTGCGGTTCGAGTGTAACCTTGCTGATTTTTCTGTCAAGTTTTACGGCAAATTCAACATCATAGACAGGATTCAACTCTTCAATGACTTCCAGCGGAGCGGTCGCACGCATATTATCTTCAAAAGCCGCCCCCGCCATGCCGCGCAGGATCGGTGTGGCAAAAAGTGCATGAAGAATATAGCGTTTTTCCTCTTTCTGTTCAAGAAGCGAAACTCTGCCCTGCGAGGGAAGATTTGTTTCAAGCTGAATGTCATTGCCAAGCAGAGTTTTTACTGCTTTCTGCATAAACTTTTTCATTACCACATTGCCGTAAACTCCGTAGAGAGTGAAAACAGGATGGGCAAAATAAAGAATATTATCCGTCAGGACACCTGCATCGTATCCTGAATTTTCAACCTTGTTCGGAGTATGCTGATGTGAACAAAAATGTGTATAATCACGCTTGAAATAAGGTTCAAAAATTTCACCGAGCGAAGTTCCGCCGTTATTTTTTATCTTCAATGACGGACGGTACATCACAAACGGAGTATTGACCGTATCGGCAAATTCATCCGCAAATCTGATGTAATTCGGGATCTCATTGCATACGCCGTCGTATTTACAAGGCAGATCAAATGCAATCTCATCCGCTTCCGCTTTCAAAAGTGCAGAGCCGGATACTATCAGTTTGCCGCCGTCAGCGAGGAATTTTTCAAGTCTTGCACGCAGTTTAGCATCCGGACGCAGGTCATCGGCAAGGATGAGCAGTTTGTACTTTGAAAAATCCCCCTCATCATCCAGACGGTCAAAGGGAATATGACTTTCAAGCAGAAAACGGGATACGCCGATTTCAACTTTTTCATTAATGACCAGAGGTTTTTGAAATCCGATATTGGAGATGATCGCAGTTTCAGCCGCAGGTGAAACATCTCTGCACCACGGCTCTTTTGCCTCAACTTCTGCATAAGCACTGCCGATCAGACGGTAAGTGCTTTCATCAAGCGCCCCGCATGGGTGCATCTGATCACCGACACTGCATTTTGCACCCTGTGCAAGCATGGCTGCACATTCATAACGGAGTGCGTTTTCACTCTTGAAGCCGCCGAATTCCCCCCAGGCCAAATGAAATTTGCCGGTCATGCCGAGAAATTCACGATCCAGAGTACGGCAGTACGCCGCAAGCAGAGGATAATGATCATAGCCCCAGCCGCCGGTCGGCAGCGATTCAAGCTCCAAATGGCTGTAATGTTTCAGCAAATCACGGTTGCCGGGGGCAAGCAATGCACCGCCTGAATTGTGAAAAACAGGCATATCTTTTCTGATCTTACGGCATGAAGCTGTGGTGCGTTCAAAATATTTTTCCAGAACTTTGCGGGCAAAACGGCGGCGGTCATCCTCTTTTTCAGGATCGAAGCCCTGCTCACGCATGTCTTTGACACACTTCGGACAACAGCATTGAGCCTGAGTGATAATGTCAAGGAAAACACCGTCGGCATCAGGGAACATTTCAACGGCTTCCTCTATCAGACAACAGAGATAATCCAGATATTCCGTATTGAAGCACAAAGTTTTGAAGCCTGCTTCCAGCGGAGATTTCGCCCAGCCGGCATATTGACCGTCAGGCAGAATTTCACGCCATCCGGGATGAAGGTCGGCAGCATAATTATTGATACCGGCGGTAAGATAAATCGGAACATTTACTCCGATTTCATGGCAGGCATCGATCTGTTCACGGAGCAAGTTGAAATTCAAGCCGGGGTGCATCATTCCGACTTCGGTCGGATGATAACTGTAACCATGATGGCAGCAGGAAAAACAGGTAATTGAATCCACATGAGCGGCTTTAAGCTGCTCCTGAAACTGCTTTTTATCAAATTTTTCCCCGATTCCCATAATGTGCGGAGAGGTATGAAAATCCAAATGAACCTGACGGAAACGGAGTTTATCTTTCTGCATATTTTACCTTTCTTTTTATACTGTATTCGTTTTTTAATATAGCATGACAAAAATGAAAATCCAATTCTTTAAAGCAGTTAGAAGTAAAAAAAGTTCTTTTTTCGCAAATCCGACTTGATTTTGTTCTGTTTCAAGTGTATTTTTACGAAACAACAAAACATGGAGGTATTTATGAACATAATCGGAATCGTCATTATTTTTGCAGTAATCATTTTCATATATCTTTTCAACAGCATGACCATGAAGAAAAATGCGGTAGATTACGCATTGGCAGTCATCGACGTACAGCTCAAAAAAAGATTCGACCTGATCCCAAACCTCGTCGCAGCTACCGCCAAATATATGGAACATGAAAACGAAACTTTGAGCAAACTTGCCGAAATGCGTTCCAACGCCTCTTCCGTCGCAGAAAAATCCGTTCTCGACAACAAAATTACAAGCTCTTTGCGGAACTATATGCTGCAGGTCGAAGCATACCCCGACCTCAAAGCCTCCGACAGTATCAAAAATCTGCAAAATTCTCTCAATGAAATCGAAGCTCAACTCGCCGCCGCACGCCGTGCATACAACAGTGCTGTTACTGATTTCAATAATTCAGTTCAGACTTTCCCCGGCTGTCTTTTGAGCGGTATCAAACGCTTCAGCACCCGCGACCTTTTTGAAATCCCGGACGAAGAACGGCAGAATGTCGATGTCAACGAACTTTTCAAACGCTGAACGATAAAACATGCTCAATACAGATTGCGAAAAGTCAGCCGCATACGTTTATAACAACTGCGTCGGCGAACTGCTTGAAAATTATGACAGAAAATCAGGCAAAAAATGTTTAATCGGAACATTTTTCATAATCATAGGCATTATACTTTTCTTTTTTCCTGTGCATAAAGCAATAGTTATTGCTTCAATCATCATTGGGATTGTTGTTTTGGTATCAGCCGCAGCGGGGCGTAAAGAGTTTTTCCGTGATACCATCCTGCCGCTTGTTATCAAAAATGTTTTTCCGACTTTGAAATACAATCCCGGAAAAGGCCTCTCCGAAAGAAAATTCCGTTCATTCAATTTGTTCTCATCTTATGACCGTTACAATTCAGAAGATCAGATCGCCGGCACGATAGGAGCAACAGATTTTACCGCCGCCGAGGTCCATATCGAAAAAAAGCACCGGAACAAAAACGGTACATATTATACCACGGTTTTCAAAGGTGTTGTATTTATCGCCGATTTCAATAAAAATCTCACCGCCAGAACCATCGTCCTGCCTGATATTGCAGAACGCTGTTTCGGTAAACTTATCGGCAATTTTCTGCAGAAAATGAACTTCCTTGCCGGAGAAGCCGTCCGCCTGGAAAATCCCGATTTTGAAAAACTTTTTTCGGTTTACAGCACCGACCAAATCGAAGCTCGGTATGTGCTTACTCCGAAAATGATGGAACTTCTCATCGCATTAAGAAATAATCAGCGCAACGATGTGCGGCTTCTTTTTGAAGGGCAGCATGTTATCGTTGCATTTCCGAAAAGTTCAGGATGGCTGGAGCCGCCATTTTTCGGCAAACTCGCAAATGTAAAGAGCATCGAAAACATCATTTGCGAACTTCTGCATGTTTTGAGCATCGTTGAAGAACTTGACCTCAATACAAGGATATGGACAAAACAATAAATCAGCTGTAAGTTTTGCGGTACTGTTCAGGAGAACAGCCTTTGATGATTTTGAAGCGGCGGCTGAAATGATAACAGTCAAAATATCCGTAACGCAAAGCAATTTCGCTGATTTTCAACGGCAGTTTCAATAAATCATCAGCGGCACTGTTTATTTTCAATTCTTCGATGTAGCGTTTGGGCAGCATACCTGTTTCCTGCTGAAATTTGCGGCGGAATGTGGCAATGCTCATCTCCGCAAGTTCCGCAAGTTCACTTACCTGATACCATTTGCCGACATTGGCATTTATTTCCGCCAGCACACGGTGGATCACATCGGGTTTACTTGAAACTGATTTGCTTTCGTTGTATATCTCAAAAATAAGATTCTGCAAATCCATATTGGCATTGAGCTGTGATTGAACGGATGGATTGCGGCTTTTTTCAACTATCGCAGGTACTTTGCGGAGTATGGAGGTCGGATAAACTCCGGTTTTGAAAACGCCTGAACGCAGAAGTCTGTCGGCAATATCACCATAAAAAATAACTGAATCTTCGGCATATGTTTTGCCGTGTGCTCCGCCGTAACGGTTTACCACATGGGGGGAAACAAGCACGAAAGACGGAGGTTTTATATCGATTTCGCCTGTTTCCTCCGACCAGAACTTGCCATCTCCGTCATACATGAAACTTATGGAATAAAATTCAAAATATCTTGTGGGACACTTGTAATAACTGTCTTTGTTTGTCCGCCACGAACTGCCGCCTAAAATACGCAATCCGTATGCCTGCTGCAATTCCGACATCTCTCCGAAACGGTGATGGACATCAATTTTATCTTTTTTTACATTATCCATGATGTTTTTATCCATTTTAAAAAAAATTTAAGCTGATATATTATACACAACAAACAATTATTTGTCAAATTTTCAACCAATAAAAACAGGAGTTTTTTATGGAAAACAAAAAAATCGGTATCTCCGTCATCGGCTGCGGAGGCAGAGCAAGATGTGTCATTCAGCAAATCCTGAACAAGTCTGACAAAAAAATCGAAATCATCTCTGTTTATGATCCCGGTGAAGTTCTGCGTACTGAAGCCCTCAAAACATGGAACGCCGACTTGAACAAAGTAATCGTGGCTGATTCTTATCAGCAGGCAATAGATGCCGACGGCGTTGACTGGGTATTTGTCTGTTCCCCCAACGGATTTCACAAAGAACACATCCTTTACGCTTTTGAACGGAACAAAAATGTTTTCAGCGAAAAACCGCTTGCCACCACCATCGAAGACTGCAAAACAATTTACGATGCTCACATGCAGAAACCGCATCTGAAATTCATCACCGGATTCGTTCTGCGTTACGCCCCCATTTACCGCAAAACCAAAGAGATCCTCGATTCCGGCAAACTCGGCAAACTGCTCAGCATCGAAGCCAATGAAAATATCCTGCCCCAACACGGCGGCTACATCATGTCCAACTGGCGCAGAAACAGCAACCTTTCAGGTCCGCACATCCTCGAAAAATGCTGCCATGACCTCGATTTGCTCAACTGGTTCACCAAATCTCTGCCGAGCAAAGTATCTTTCATGTCATCTCACAATGTTTTTACAGCAGAAAATATCTGGATGCAGGAAAAATACGGTTTTGAAACTTTCATGAACTGGCGTCTGAAAAATGATGTCGAAACTCCGTTTAACGATGATAATGACATGTTCGATACCAATATGGGTACTGCTGTTTTCCGCAACGGCGTGCAGGTTTCTTTCTGTGCCACCATGTGCAATGCCATCCCCGAACGCCGTATGCGTTTCAACTGTGCGGAAGGCACCATGGTCATGGATAATTATGAAGGAATGATCCGCTACAAAGTCATCGGTGATGAAGCCGTACACTGCATTGCCATCCCCGGCGACGGCCACGGCGGCGGCGACACTGTCATGAGCAAAGAAATCGTGGAAACAATTCTCGAAGATGCCCCCGTCAAATGCAGCGGCAGCGAAGGTTTGGAAAGTGCAGTCTGGGCATTGGCTTTTGACGAATCAGCAAGAATAGGCAAAATCGTTGATCTTGAACCCACATGGGAATACCTTAACCGTTAAGATATTGTTTTTTAGAAAGGGAAAATTTTATGGAAAACAAAAAAATCGGCATTGCAGTTATCGGTTGCGGCGGCAGAGCAAGAGGTGTTATTAGAAGACTTCTTGAATTTGCAAACGGCAAAATCGAACTTATTTCCGCTTATGATCCGGCAGCAAGATTGCGGGATGAATCTTTTGAAGATTGGAAAGTTGACCTCAATAAACTTCTCGTTGCGGATTCTTATCAGCAGGCGATTGACGCAGAAGGGGTTGATTGGGTTTTTGTCTGTTCCCCAAACGCATTCCACAAAGAGCATATTCTCTATGCTTTCAGCCGCAATAAACATGTTTTCAGTGAAAAGCCTTTGGCAACAACTATTGAAGACTGCAAAGCTATTTATGAAGCTCATCAGGCTAAACCGCACCTGACCTTCATTACAGGCTTCGTGCTTCGTTATGCTCCTTTGTACCGAGAAGCGAAAAAACTTATCGACTCCGGCAAATTCGGCAAAATTGTCAGTATCGAAGCAAATGAAAATGTCATCCCCGAATGCGGCGGCTACATCATGTCCAACTGGCGCAGAAAAACTGAATTCGCAGGACCGCATATCCTTGAAAAATGCTGCCATGACCTCGATTTGCTCAACTGGTTTACAGGTTCTCTGCCCTCAAAGGTCTTTTTTCTCTCCTCACGCAATATTTTCAAGTCTGAAAATATCTGGATGCAGGAAAAATACGGAGTCGAAAATTTCATGGGCTGGCGTATGCAAAATGATGTTGCAACCCCCTTCAATGATGACAACGATCTTTTTGATACCAATATGGGAACTGCTCTTTACCGTAACGGAGTTCAGGTTTCATTCTGCTCTGTCATGAGCAACGCCATTGCAGAACGCCGTATGCGTTTCAACTGCACCGAAGGTACAGTGATCGTCGATGCTCACGAGGGAGAAATAAAATACAATATCATCGGCGAAAAAGGCTTCCGCCGTATTCATATTGCAGGCGACGGCCATGCCGGAGGCGATCCGATCATGACCCGTGAAATTTTTGAAACCATCACAGAAAATGCTCCCGTCAAATGCAGCGGCAGCGAAGGTCTTGAAAGTGCAGTTCTGGCATTGAGTTTTGATGAATCAGCCCGTACAGGCAAAATCGTTGATGTCGAACCTGTATGGAAATATCTTGAACGCTGATCTGAATAAATCATACTGAAAAAATAAAACTGCCGCAAAACTGAAAAAGTTTTGCGGCAGTTTTTTTATTCTCTGTAAAAAATTGTTGTTATTGCTTTGTTTTATCTGCCTGCTGTTTCAAGCCAATGGTCGATCAGACGGCGGGCGATACTGCCGTGGCGGGGGATTTCGGGGAGAGCATCGGCACTGAACCAATCGGCATCGGTTATCTCTCTGCCGTCAACTTTTATCTCGCCTCCGGCATGATCTGCTGTAAATCCAACCATCAGAGAATTTGGAAAGGGCCATA
>JAZRBX010000119.1:0-8602 GCA_045635285.1 Victivallaceae bacterium | reverse complement strand
AATCGGGAAGGTATGTAGCGGTCGGAGAGTCTGACTGCGGCTTCGAGGGCGTCATTGGAATACTT
The DNA here is from genome assembly GCA_045635285.1 of Victivallaceae bacterium. Classification (GTDB taxonomy): domain Bacteria; phylum Verrucomicrobiota; class Lentisphaeria; order Victivallales; family Victivallaceae; genus RGIG5270. Next base: position 8,537 of record JAZRBX010000119.1, on the reverse strand, counting down.
GACATGATGATATTTTTCGTAAGTATTTTTCAAACCTTTGAGAATTTTGATAGAATCATCAATATCCGGCGGATTGACCATGACGCTCTGGAAACGGCGTTCAAGTGCGGAATCTTTTTCGATACCTTTGCGGTATTCATCGAGGGTTGTTGCTCCGACGCATTGAAGTTCTCCGCGGGAGAGGGCGGGTTTGATAATGTTTGCAGCGTCCATTGCGCCTTCGGAGCCGCCTGCGCCGACGATGGTATGTAGTTCATCAATAAAGAGGATGATTTTTCCTGAATTTCTGATTTCGTCGATGACGGCTTTGATGCGTTCTTCAAATTGACCTCTGTATTTGGTGCCGGCGACCATGAGAGGGAGGTCGAGGGAATAAACCATTTTGTCAGCGAGGAGTTCAGGAACATCGCCGCTGATGATTTTTTGAGCGAGGCCTTCGATGATAGCGGTTTTGCCGACGCCGGCTTCTCCGATGAGAACGGGGTTGTTTTTTGTACGGCGGCAAAGGATTTGAATAACTCTGTCGATTTCGTTTTGTCTGCCGATGACGGGGTCGAGTTTTCCGTCAGCGGCGAGAGCGGTGAGATTTTTACCGAAAGAGTTGAGCGCGTTGAGTTCGCCGTTTTGAGAATGTTGAGCGGCTTGAGATTGGTCATCTTCATCGTTGGATGGGAGGAAATCGCTGTCGAGCATTGAAATGATTTTCTTTTTGAGAGCATTCGGGTCGACGTTCATATTTCTGAGTATTCTGGAAGAGACTGAATTTTCCATACGGAGGAGTGCGATGAGGATGTGTTCAGTGCCGATGAAGTTGTAGTTCATATTTTTTGCTTCATCGACTGCAGCGGAGAGCAAATCATTAACAGCTTGAGAGATGGGGAGGTTTCCCTGAGTTGGTGTTGAATTGCCGATGCCGACGGCTTTTTCGACTTCGATGCGCAAGTTTGTGAGGTTGAGGTTCATAGATTTGAGGACTTCGATAGCGACGCCTTCGTTTATGGCGAGGAGCCCGAGGAGTATATGTTCAGTACCGATGTAGTCATGGTTGAGTTTTTTAGCTTCCTGTTGAGCGAGGAAAAGGACACGTTTAGCGCGAGGGGTGAAGTTATTGATATTGAAGAAGTCGTCATTATTTGGCATAAAAACCTCCGTTGAAAAAAAATTATATTTGGAAGTAATATAGCCACAAAACCCTAAAAATCAAGTTATACGATGAATAAAAGTGAACAACAGCAAAAGAATTATTATTTATTCTCATAAAAAACGAACTTCATTTGCAAAAATGCTTTTTCAGATTATATTTGTGCAGTTGCCCTTTTTTTTGTGTGTTTGTGTTGTTTTGTAAGTAAAATGTGATTTTTTGTTGAATTTGTACTTGCATTTTTTTACTTTATATCTATATTTATTATCAATCAAAACTTTTTTTTAATAATCTAATATAAGGTTTTTGTAACATGAACAACACCAATTTGTTACGTGTCGGTATGCCCCTTTTGGGCGTTTGTCTCGCCGCCGCTCTCCAGAGCGGTTGCCGTTCAACTGTTATGGAAGAACGCACTTCTGTTCCCCCCGCAATTTCTGAATCTCAGAAAAATGACGAAAACCTCCCCAATGATGACGCTTTCGCCGATGACTCTGCCGCCGTTCAGAACGTAAAAGCAGATGATACCGCTCCCGCAACTGCCGCTCCCGCTAAACAATCAGCTTACCCCAGATTTGAAGATACTGACAATACTCCCATTTATTCCGCTCCCAAATCTGCCGCTAAATCAAAGCCTGCAGTCGTTCCCGCAGGTGCAACTTATACCGTCGTAAGAGGCGACTCCCTCAGCAAAATCGCCGCACGCCACCGCATCAAAACCTCCGATCTTGCCAAGGCCAATAACCTTCAGATCAATTCCATCATCCGTATCGGTCAGAAACTCGTTATCCCCGGCAATTCAGCTTCCGCTTCCAAATCTGCCGCTCCCGCTCCCAAGGCAAAAAAAGCACAGGCTATGCCGTCTTCCGGTCTTTACACTGTCGTTAAAGGCGACTCCCTCAGCAAGATCGCCGCTAAATTCAATATCAAAACTATCGACCTTGCCAAAGCCAACGACCTTCAAATGACCGCCATTCTCCGTATCGGTCAGACTTTGAAACTCCCCGGCGCAACCGTCGTCAATGAAGAATCCGTGATCCCCGCCAAAGCTGCTCCCGCTTCAGAAACTGCCGCAACAGAAACTACTGCTGATGCAGCTCCCGCTGAAAAACAAGAGGTCAATAGCGGCGAAGCCGATATTCTCGCTGACCTTGACAACCGCAGTGGTAAACAAGCCGACGCTCCCGCAAGTGCAGCAGAAGCTGTCAGTGAAGCAGAACAGCAGCCTGCTGTCGCAAGCGCAGCTGTCAATGTGACTTTTGATATTTCAGTCGATGATTTCTGCAAAAATCATCAGGTCAAAAAAGAAGACCTTATCCGTGTCAATCCTGCTTTGGAAGGCAAGACCGCAATCCCCAGTGGCACTCTTATTATAATGCCCTGATTCAGGTTGAATTATGTATGAAGTAAGCGGAATATTCAGAAGGTTTATTGCTTTTGCAATTTTTCTTTTCTGCTGCTTCATGGCGATAACCCGCATCGTTGTTCATGGCAAAGACGGTACTCTGACCGCTATAAACGGACTTTTTGAGTGTTTGCTGTGGAGTGTCGGTGCGGGTATTATTTTTATTATGCTTTTTCTCGGCAGGATCGGTGATTCTTTTACAAATTTGATCTTCGGCAAAAAAGAATATCTGAATGAAAAACCGATGCTGTTGTCGCATGCCAGAGGTTTTATTGCCAATGGTGAATACGAGGAGGCGGCATTGCTTCTGCAGGAATTGTACGGACAATATCCGGATTCGCCGGATTTGAATTTGCTTTTGTTTGAATTTTATTATGACAAATGCGGCAAAAAAGAGTTTGCAGGAGAGTTGGCGGAAAATTATCTCAAAAAAGCTTCGATAATTTCACCGGATAATGTTATTCTGCTTCTGCGGTATTGTGATTATTGCATTGAGTTTGGAGAAGATAAGGACGATGTAATTGATTTTCTCCTCGACCAGAGTGTAAAAAAAATATATCTGGAACACGATAAAAAAAGAATTATGGAACGGATAAAAGGGCTTAATTATGAGTGAAAATTTTTTGTCTGAATTATTGAGTATAATAATAAATTCAAAAGTTTCCGATGTCTTTCTGACCGCAGGAAAAAGTATTTATGTCCGCGAGAGCGGCAGTCTGAAAGAATATAAGCAATACACCATTTCCGCAAGTGATATTGACAATTTTCGCAAAAGTACAATATCTGAAGAAATGGAAAAAAATTACAGCAAGAGCGGGGCAGTGGATTGTGCTTTTATTCTGCCGCAGAGCAATCAGCGCTGCCGTTTGAACTTTTTTGAAGCAGAGGCGGGACCGACTGTTGTGATCCGTCCGATCAAAGACGGAAACAGTATCACTTTTGAAGGATTGCGATTGCCGCTGCTCTTGAAAGAGATGGTTAAACAAAGCCGCGGTATAATACTCGTAACCGGTGCGACCGGCAGCGGTAAAAGTTCAACCATGGCAGCGATGATCAATGAGATAAATACTACTCAATCCAAACATATTCTGACGATCGAAGACCCGATAGAATTCGTTTACGACAATAAAAAAAGTCTTGTTTCACAGCGTGAAGTTTTGAAACATACGGAAAGTTTTCCCGAAGCCATACGAAACGCCATGCGTGAAAATCCTGATGTCATCGTCATCGGTGAAATGCGTGATGCTGAAACAATGCAGAGTGCTTTGAATGCCGCCCTGACTGGACATTTGGTCATTACTACTGTGCATACTTCAAATGCGGTTCTGGCTTTGGAGCGTTTGATAAGCATGGTTTCGGAGGATCATCGTGAGCAGTTGGCGATTGACCTTTCGCTGGCAATGGTCGGCATCGTTTCACAGCGTCTGCTGCCGACGGTTGATAATTCTGGAGTTGTCCCCGCTTTGGAAATCCTTCAGGGAACACCGCTGGTATGCAAAATGATTGCCGAGCGCAAGTTTAATGATTTGGAACAAACTCTGCGTGAAAGTACAGGGCAGGGGATGATAACTTTTGCCCGTTCGATTTACAAACTTTATGAAAGCGGCATAATCAGCAGGGGGACTGCATTCAACTATGTCGATAATCCTGATGAATTCAGATTGCTTTTGCAGGGGATGGAGTCCGGTGTCGGCGCATTTCAGTGCCATTACGGAGAGCGCAATGAAGCTAATGAAAATGCTATTGATATGGCGACATTGCTCCGCAGTGCGGTCAAACTGAAATCCAGCGATTTGATTTTGAGTGTAAATGCCTCTCCGAGCGTGCGTTTGAACGGAATAATTCAGGCGATGGATTTGCCGCTGCTGGGGCCTCTGGATACGCAAAGACTGCTTTACAGTGTGATAAATTCTCATCAGCGTGTGATATTTGAAGAAAAAAGGGAACTTGACTTTGCTCTTGCTGTATCGTTGAATCTTACGAGAGAGCCGGGCGCAGAAAAAGTTTACCGCTTCAGGCTCAATGCTTTCTATCAGAGAGGCAATATCGGTCTTGTCGCCCGTGTCATCAACTCTGAAATTCCGTCTGCCAAACAGCTCCGTCTGCCGAATATTTTGACTGAACTTGTCTCTTATAAACAGGGCCTTATTCTGGTCACAGGACCGACCGGCAGCGGCAAAAGTACCACTCTGGCGTGCCTGATCGATCAGATCAATAAAAATAGAAATGCTCACATCATCACTGTTGAAAATCCTATTGAGTATATTCACGAAAATATAAATTCTATCGTCGAACAGCGTGAATTAAACGCTGACACAATGAGTTTTGCTGACGCATTGAAATATGCTCTGCGTCAGGACCCCGATGTGATTATGGTCGGTGAAATGCGTGATACCGAAACAATGGCTGCGGCAATTACTGCGGCGGAAACAGGACATCTGGTTTTTGCCACCGTCCATACCAATAATGCGCCGCAAACGATCGACCGTATCGTTGACTCATTTCCGAGCAATCAGCAAAATCAGATCAAGTTGCAGCTGGCAGGTTCGATTTTGGGGATTGTCAGCCAGAGACTTTTGCGTTGTATCGACGGTCAGCGTCGTGTGGCGGCATTTGAGGTAATGGTCGGAACTGCTCCGGTCAGAGCGTTGATTCGTGAGGGAAAAACTCATCAGCTGCAATCATCTATTGAAACCGGACATAAAGACGGCATGATAACTTTGGATGCGTCGCTTGATGAACTTTACAGTCAGGGATTGGTAAGTTATCAGGAAACGCAGGGATACCGCTTGCAGGAACATAAGGTCGAAGATTTTTAATACTGAATTTTTCAGTTTCCTGTAATGTAAACAGGAAATTTCGTGATACAGAGAGAAAAACAACCTTTCCTCAAAAGTTATTTTCCACCTCAAGAATCAACTTTTTTTGCCGGAGATATGGCAGCGCATGAGCAATTCAGCCGCATCCGCCCAATGCCGTTTGATTGCGTTATATATCATACGGTGTTCTTCAAAGGTTCGTTCAAGTTCGGCGATGGTGGTTTCTCTTTTGTGTTCAAGCATGAAAGCCCAATGTATCTGTGCTTTGAGTTTGGCGAGGCGTTCAGAGAGAAGTTCATTGCCGCATATTTCCGCCACGGCGTGATGAAAATCGAGATCCTGCTGAAAAGTTGGATGGATTTTCAAATTTTTACCGTCTGAATTATTTTTGATATATTCGATTTCCGCATCGAGGATGGAGCGGATTTTTTTCAAATCGTCATGCGAGGCATTTTGTGCGGCAAGTTTAGCCGCCATACCTTCGAGAATTTCACGGAGAGTACACATCTCCTGCATTTCCGTTTCGCTGAATTTGCGGAGGAAACTGCCTCTGTACGGGATGCTTTCGAGCCAGCCCTCATGTTCCAGACGGCGGAAAGCCTCTCTGACGGGAGTTGAACTTATACCGAATTCTTTTGCCAGATGATCTTCACGCAGCTGTGCACCGGGGAGCAGCTCTTCCGACATGATTTTGCGGAAAATCATCTCATAGGCGAATTCCATGGATGTTGATTTTTCTGTATTCTTCATAAAAACCTCTTGCATAATATATATTTCATTGACAATTTTTCAAGCATAATTTTTTAAAATTTGTCCTCCTCATTAAAAAGCACTTGGATCGGCAGGGGGCGCCGCCGTCTCCCTGAAAAAACATAGCAGGAACATAGGGACAGAAAAAATTGAAAAAAGTGTATATTTTTATAAGATTCTATGGAATTTTGTATTGAAATATTGTTTTGTGGTGTTATATTTCAATATAACTTTAATAAAAGGAGTTTATTCTATGGAAAATTCAATCCCCAATGTCAAAGACCTTCTTTCCTGTGAAGGCAAAATCGCACTTGTTACCGGCGGGTGCAAAAATTTCGGTGCAGAGATGGCTCACGGACTGAGTGCCGCAGGAGCAACAGTCATTATCACCGCAAGAGATCTCAAGCGTGCAGAGGAAGCCGCCGCTCAATTCTCTGCTGAAACCAAAAGAGAATTTATCGGGATGCAGCTGGAACTTACCGATGAAAAATCTGTTATGGATCTTTTTGCTGCAATCAAAGAGCGTTTCGGCAGACTTGACATCCTGGTGAATAATGCAGGCGGTCATTCCAAAAAAGCATGCGGCTTGCTTGAAAAAGAAACTGTTGAGGGCTGGCATGAATTTATTGAACCCAATATGACAGGAACTTTTCTCATGCTCCGTGAATATGCCAAACTGATGATGCCGCTCGGCAGCGGTTCTGTCATCAATATTGCCAGTATGGCAGGTATGGTCGGCAGAGACAGAACGATTTACGGAGATGATATGACACCCAATCCTGTTGCTTATTCCGCCGCCAAAGCCGGTATGATCGGTCTGACTTATGATTGTGCCGCTTATCTCGGACCTTACGGTATCCGTGTGAATGCGATTTCTCCCGGAGGTTTTGAACGCACCCAGCCCCGCCATTTCATTGATGATTACTCTGATTTGACCATGCTCAAACGCATGGGCAGAGCCAATTATGATTTGCAGGGGGCAGTAGTATTTCTCGGTTCTGATGCTTCTGCTTACATCACAGGGCACAATCTGGTAATTGACGGCGGTTTCACCCGATACAAATAAATCAGAAAGAGGTATAATATGTTGAAATTCGGTATCGTCGGCATGAATGCCGGCAACGGTCATCCTTACAGTTTTGCTTCGGTTTTCAATGGATTCAACAATGAAGCGTTGCAGAAAGATTGCGAATTTGCTTTGATCAAGGAGTATCTGCCCAATCATCACCGCAATGTCGAATGGATTTCCGATGCACGGGTAACTCATGTTTTTACACCTGAAGAGGGTACTGCGGAACGCATTGCCGCCATTGCTAAAATTCCGAATATTGCCAACTCACTTGAAGAAATGGCAAATGAAGTCGATGCAATCCTTTTCACCCGTGATGATATTGACAATCATTGGAAAATGGCAGGTGAACTTTTCAAAACCGGTAAACCTGTATTCATGGACAAAGTTCTTGCCCATACTCCTGAAGATTTGCAGAAATTCATCGATGTCATCCCTGAAAATTATCCTTTGATGACCGCTTCAAGTTTTCCGTTCTCTCCCCTCGTTCAGAAAGCTAAGGAAGATCTCAAAAACAGTGAAGTCTTTTTCATTGACGGCGTAAGTTCCTGCGTCTGGGTGCGTTATGCACCGCATCTGCTTATGGCGATTTTTGAAATATTCGGCAATGATGTTGTAAGTGTGCAGAATACCGGCAACGAAAAAGGCGACATCGTAACATTGCAGTTCCGCAACGGTATGGCGGCGGTTTGTCAGATTTTCAACGGAGTCGGACTGCCGCTCGGACTTACTATCCACCGCAAAGGTGAAGCTCCGTATTCATTACCTTATACAGATGATACGCTGGAAGCATATTTTTTGAGTATCGCAGAGATGATGAAAGCATTTACCGCGATGGTCAAAGGCGCACCTTCACCGACACCGTACGCTGACACAATCAAACTCAACCGCATTGTACTTGCCGGTATTCAGTCCAAACAGGAAAACGGCAGAAAAATTATTTTGTAAAGGAGATCATCATGCAGTCATGGAGAATTGACAATAAAGAATTTGAATATGTAAATGAACTTTTGAAAAGCGGTTTCCCCGGAGCGCAGAGCCGCAGTTTCACCGCTGAACTTGAAGCACTTTTTGCGAAAAAATTTGACAGCAAATTTGCCATAAGTTTTGTAAACGGTACTGCAACTTTGCATGCAGCACTCTATGCCGCAGGAGTAGGCGATGGCGATGAAGTCATCGTGCCCCCGCTGACTATGTCAAGTACATCACTTGCAGTTCTGCATGCGGGAGCAACTCCTGTTTATGCGGATATCGATCCTGAAACTTTCCTCATGTCAGCAGAGGCTTTTGAAAAAGCGATCACTTCGAAAACCAAAGCCGTTATGCCGGTTTCGTTGTACGGACTTGCTCCTG
>JAZRBX010000118.1:0-1983 GCA_045635285.1 Victivallaceae bacterium | reverse complement strand
GTTTTACTTTCTTTCACTGCGAAAGAAAGTAAATGCGACAGCAAATAAAAAAAGAGTGCATAACGGTGGCACTCTTTTCTTTTGTTTTACTTTTTCTTTTTGCAAAAGAAAAGTAAAGGATATGGCTTTCTTTTATCTTACTTTTCTTTCACCGGGAAAGAAAAGTAAGTCAGTCGAGTTTGCAGTCGTCGAGGGACATGAATTTATCGGAGAGGAGTTCACATCCGTTATCTTTGACGATGCAGCCGCGTTCCCAGCGCAGACCGTAACCGTTGCCGGTGAAGAAGGTATCGATCTGGTAGGTCATATTCTTTTGAAGTTTGTATTTTGAAGTGGTTTCGATCCAGGGGGATTCGGTTTCCTGAATGCCGAGGCCGTGGACGGGACCGTAGAGCATGTAATCGCCCCAGCCCTGATCGATACCCCATTGAGTGTAATCTTTGGCAATGGATGCGGCATCTGCACCGGCCTTGATGAGTTCAAAGGTGTATTTGTGGGCACGCAGTCCGAATTCGACAAGAGCCATTTGTTCTTTCGGGAGCTTGCCGAAGTAGACGGGAATACCGATGGAGGAGCTGTAACCGCAGACTCTGGCTCCGATATTGAGTTGAATAATTTCATTTTCTTTGATGGTATCATAAGTCGGACGGCTGATCCCGTTGGAGGTACGGTCGCCGCCGAAGCAGTACAAACTGTGGCCTTCATATTCACCGCCGTTTGCGAAAATTTCACGCTGGGCGGGAGCAAGAGCCTGAAATTCAGTCATGCCGGGTTTTATTTCATTGATGACTGCCTGAACGGCTTTTTCTGCGATTTTGAAGGCCTGACGATGGCAGGCGAGTTCATTTTCTGATTTGATCCAGCGGAGGGGGCGGAAGAGATCTTCTGCGACGACGATTTCGACACCGGGAAGTTGTGAAGCGAGAGCGTCGAGGGTTGGTTTGGTCATGACGGCTGTACCGCAGATGCCGAGTTTTTTGAGGGAGGCAAGTCCTGACATTTTAACAACATCGGGGTAAGTTGCGAGGGGGATTCCGGGGTAATCGGGTTCTGCGGCTTCGCGGTAGTTGAGCATCATGGCGATTTTGGAGAGGACGCTGCGGCCTTTTGCGTATTTTTCACTTTCGGGGCCGATGAGGAGTACGGCGTCGCCTTTTGCGGGGACGAAAACGCCTGCCTGTTCGAAGGTCGGCCAGTATTCTGTAAGGTAGCGTACATTTGCAAAATCGGATTCAGTGCCGTGAACAAGACATGCGTCAAGTCCTGCTGCTTGAATATTTGCCTGAAAGCGGGCAATGCGGTCGAAAAATTCCTGTCTGGGGATAGTTGTTGTGTTCATAATAAAATCCTTTCGTGATTGAGTTAACGGTAAATATCGGTCAAATCGCAGGCTCTGAAAAATCCTGAACCTGCAGCTTTGAGTTTTTCGATGAGCAAATCAAGTTGTTCTGCGGCATATTCTCCGCAGTTTTTGATGATAAATGGATCGGGAAGCACTGCACCTTCTCCTGAATGGATAAGCCCTTCGGGCATTTTGCAGAATTCCCACGGATGGAGATAGAAACAGACAAAAGGTTCGGCATTGTGTTTTTTGCAGTAATCCATATAACCGAAGATGTGTTTCATGACGGCATCGGCATTTTCGGTACGGAAAAGCGGCCATTGGTCCATATCTCTGCCGTATTGGTCATTGGATGTCATTGAGAGGTCGGCGAAGTTGGGGATTTCGAGGATTTTCATATCGCCTTTTTTTGTCCAGTCATTTTTGTCGGGGTGGTACGGTTCGAGCTGTTCGCGGAAAAAATACATCGGATAAGTTGCATCTGAAGTGTAGTTCAAATTTTCAAGTGCATTGACCACGGCAGTTGAACCGAAAAGGCGGGGGCAGCGGAAAGAGGTCGGACGGACTCCTGCGATATTTTCAATGATTTGAGTTGCTTTGGCGAGGCGGTTTTCGACTTCTTCGGGGAGGATGGGGATCAT
>JAZRBX010000117.1:0-3387 GCA_045635285.1 Victivallaceae bacterium | reverse complement strand
CCTGCAGTTAAACTTACGACTGAAGGTGTTGCGCAGGAACTTTTAAGAGAATTTCCGAATCTTTATGCGGAATTATCTGATGCATATTGGATTTTACGCAAAGATGAAGATTTTGCAGTCGATTTTCTGACCGAATTTCAGGACAAACTGTTTTTCGGAACGGATGCCTGTGCCTCATCGAGCGAAATAAATTTCAATATCAAACTCTGGTTTGACCACCTGCATGAATCCGGCAAACTCCCCGAAACTGCATGGAAAAAAATCTGCCGCAACAACATTATCGACTTTTTCAACCTCCCCTTTGAAAAAGCATAATATTTGAATTGCAGTGTACCCGAAAACACTCAATTTTTATTTCTGAATATCAAGCAATGTTCAGTACAGAGTCAATTGAATTTACTGCCTCAGAAATTTACCACATTGCTTGAACCGCAGCAGTATGATTTTACATCATCCTCATCGTATGCGGCAAGATAGCATTGGAAAACATTTTCAGGCAAATCGGCACTGATCATGCCGTCTTTGTATTCCGCAGGCAGGAAGTGCCATTTGCGTTTGTGGTAAACTTCTTCATCACGGTCAAAGGTACAGCAGAGAAAAACTTTTTTGATTCCTTTGCCCTCGCCTTTGACTTTTGAGGTGATTTTTCCTTCCGCAACAACAGCGTTTTCAAGTTCAGGCAGATTTGGCGCACCGAGCAGGATATGATCTGCATAGCGTCGGCAGGTCTGAAATTTAAATCCGACATGGCTGTGCGGCAGTTCAATATTCATACTCTTATTGCCGAGCATATCTCCGCAGGCGTCAAAAGACGCCTGCATGGATTCAGGAGAACCGTGAACATCATTAGTACCTACAACATAATACATTTTGTTTTTGACGGCATGGAGAAATCTGCCGTTGATAAAAGTATCATCATCTTTAAGGTCGCCGAGATAGATTTCAACCACCCCCTGAAAACGATTATCGACCGCAGTAACCATCGCTCCGTACCAGCTGCCCCATGACAAACCGACATAAGCAATCTTATCCGGATTGACTTCGGGAATCGAACGCAGCAGAGAATGAGCAAGAACAAGATTTTCAACTTTGGAAACATGTCCTGCGATATCTCCTATTTCATGGCTTCCGTCATGACTTACCAGACGACGGTCATGCGACCATATATCAGCATCATGGTCTGAGGCATCAGGGCGTCTGCCGTACCAATCAGGGGCAAGTACCGCATACCCGTAAGAATTCCAGAGTTTGACCGCCCATACAAAAGCAGTTCCGCCGCCGCCGTGAACAAGCAATATAGCGGGATATCCGCCCTCCGGCATCGGCGTATCAGGCAGGCCGATATAAGCAAAAACCTTAGTCTGAACTCCGTTTTTGTATGCACCGTCAAAAACGATTGAACGCAAACCTGCAAAATTACTGCCGGCATCATCATCTTCGATAAAATGCGGCGGATTTTTCAATTTTTCAAAATCCCAATATTTTTCCGGATTTTCCTCAAAAAATGCAGACATTTTCATAATAAAAAAAACTCCTATCAATAATAAAACTATCTTTTTCATATTAAAAAATTACGGAATATTCACCTTTTTCAAACTCTTTGAAGCTGCCGTCGGGCATTTTGACATTGGCACAAACGCCGTCAGGTATTTCAAAATTATAAATGACTTTCCCGTTTTCACGGCGCCATGCAGATTTCACCAAACCGGAACGGCTGGCGTATGATGCTTCGACGAAATCAAGACCGCTGATGAAGATCGGAGAAAGTTCAAACTTATCCGCTCCGCATGAACTTTCCGGAATTTTAATACCTGCAATATGACGGAAAAGCCAGCTGCAGGGAGCACCGAGCATGGGATGATTATGAGAATTCATACCTCTGCCCTCGGAGAGTTCCCAGCGTTCCCAGAGAGTAGTCGCTCCGTTGGCGATCATATACCCCCAGCCGGGATAATCATTGGAATCAATAAGTTTCCATGCATATTCGGCATAACCGTATTGAGCGAGAACTTCAAGCAGATATTTTGTACCGACATTGCCGGTGATATGTTTGTAATTGTTTGCGGCAAAAAGTTCTGCCAGACGGTCGGCGGCAATTTGCCGTTCATCGGCAGGGAAAAGTTTGCAATAGACCGCATAAGCGTATGCCGCCTGACTTTCTTCGGACAATCTGCCGGGAGCGGAACGCCATTTTTTAAGGAATGCGTTTCTGGCCTCTTCGGCTTTTTTCTGCAAATCGGCGATTTCAGCTTCATCGCCGAGAATTGAAGCAATTTTGAGTAGCAGAGAAATTGCATAATATACCAGAGCTGTCGAAACTAATTCACACGGCACAGTAACGTTACGGGCAGTGTTTTTGCCGTTGTTGAATTTCAATGGCGGCACCCAGTCGCCGACGGGACCTTTATAAAAGATTCCGTCATCCTGACGGAGAGAAAGCAGACGGTCGATCCATTTACGCATATATGGATAATTCTTTTTCATCTGCCCTTTTTTGCCGTAAAATTTGTAGTTGTTGAGAGTTGCTTCAACGAAACTTGAACATACAGGATCAGTATCAAACCCCCAGTACAAAGGTGCGGTCATCGGCACTTCTCCGGTAACCGGGTCCTGTGCCTCAACTATATCCTGCAGCCATTTGGAAATGACATTTGATTCATCAAAAAGATACAATGCACTTTCGTTGCGTGCCATCATATCATTGAGCCAGCCCATGCGTTCGGTACGCTGCGGACAATCTGTCGGAACAGCGAAAATATTGCTTTCTTCGGTATGCAGTATCATTTTGAAAATATCATTGACCAGAGGATTGCTGCATTTGAAATCGCCAGTTCTGCGGCAGTTGTTGCGGATTACCACGGCGGTCAGAGTATCAGCAGCAAACTCTCCCGGCAGACCGATGACTTCCACATAGCGGAAACCGTGATAGGTAAAATGCGGTTCATAAATTTCCCAATCTCCTGTACCTGCGGCAGTGTAAGTATCCATGGCAGTTTCGCCGAGCAAATTTGCCTGATTGACAGTTTTGTCGGGATGACGCATTTCGGCAAAAAGCAGTTTGATGAGTTGACCTTTAGGAGCTTTGACCTTCAAACGGCAGTACCCTGCAAAGTTGCGGCCGAAATCGACAGTATAATGTCCATCTCCGAGTTTTTCCCATTCAACGGGAGCAAATTCCTCCTGCGGAGTGATCGGTTCTTCCTCAAAACCTCTCGGCACACCTGCGGCAGGTGCAGGGATACGCATTGCCCCGCGATATTCAGGAAGCATGGAAGAATCAGCAGAGGTCCAGTTTTCAGGCAAGGCTCGATTTGCATCGTATTCCTCTCCGCCGAAGAAACTGTTGCGAGTAATCGCAGATTTACAGCACCACGGAATTGAAGTTAC
>JAZRBX010000116.1:0-3968 GCA_045635285.1 Victivallaceae bacterium | reverse complement strand
ACTTTCCGCCCGGCACAGGGGATGAAATCCTTTCCGGATGTCAGCTTATTCCCGGTGATAAAAAAGGTATTATCGTTACAACTCCGCAGGAACTTTCTCTTGCCGACTGCCGCAAGTGCATTGATTTCTGCCGCCAGGCTGAACTGCCGATTGCAGGCGTGGTTGAAAATATGTCTTATTTCATCTGCGATGAGTGCGGCAAAAAGCATTTCATTTTCAATAATGACGGCGGCAGAAAAATGGCGGAAAAATACGGCTTGAAACATCTTGCTTCTCTGCCGCTTGATCCGGCATTTCTTGCTGAATGCGACAAAAACGGTATCGTTTCCGCACTTGGTAAATCTCCGGAATTTCTGGAAGCATCTGCAAGTATGACTGATATTTGACCGTTTTTCCCGATCGGTAAAAAATTGCATTATCATATCTTCAAAAGTCAAAGAATTTTCTCTTTGTTCGGGGGATTTTTGTCTTGATTTTTTTTGAAGATGTATTATATTTCGAGTATTGGTAAAAAATGTAAAAAAAGGTATTTATTTATGGCAAAAAAACAATTCAAAACAGAGGTCCAGCAACTGCTTGATCTGGTTATTCATTCTCTTTATTCAAACAAAGATATTTTTCTGCGCGAGCTTGTCGCCAATGCTGCCGACGCCATCGACAAAGCACGTTTTGAGGGCTTGACAAATCCCGCACATAATCGTGAATGGGCGATCCGTATCGAACCTGATAAAGACAACAAAACTTTAAAAATCATCGACAACGGTATCGGTATGACCGAAGATGAAGTTATTGAAAATATCGGTACTATCGCCAAATCCGGCACCAAACCTATTTTGAAACAGCTTGAAGAAAACAAAACTGCCGACGCCCCCGAACTTATCGGACAGTTCGGTGTCGGTTTTTATTCCGCTTTCATGGTCGCCGACAAAGTCGTTATCGAAACTAAAAAATCCGCTTCCGATGCTCCCGCCGTCCGTTGGGAATCCACCGGCAGCGGTTCTTATGACATCCGTGAATCCGAAAAAACTGTTCCCGGTACTGAAATCACAGTTTTTCTGAAAGAGGCGGAAGGCCTTTATATGGAAGACTGGAAAATTTCTGAGATCATTCACAAATATTCCGACTTCATCGCTTATCCGATCATTGTCCCCCATGTTACTGTCAATGAGGACAAAACTGAAACTGTTGAAGACAAAATACTCAATTCTCAGAAAGCCATCTGGCTTCGCAAACCCTCTGAAATCACCGAAGAGGAATACCAGAGCTTTTTCGCTCACGTTTCCCACGGTCAGGGCAAATATGCCAAAGCCATCCACATTTCCGCCGAGGGAACATCTGAATTTAAAGCATTGCTTTTTATTCCTGAAGTCATGCCTTTTAATATTTTTATGCCCGATTTTCAGAAAAAGGGTTTGCAGTTGTATGTCCGCCGTGTTTTCATCACCGATGAATGCAAGGATTTGATCCCCGATTATCTGCGTTTCATCAAAGGTGTGGTGGATTCAGGCGATCTTCCCTTGAACGTTTCCCGTGAAATCCTGCAGGACAATGCAATTATCGGCAGAATACAGAAAGCCGTTACCGGCAAAGTTCTCGGTGAACTCAAAAAAATGCAGGAAAGTGAACCTGAAGCATATAAAAAATTCTTCAAAGAATTCGGCAAGGTCCTTAAAGAGGGTATCCATACCGATTATACCAATCAGGAGAAAATCAAAGCTCTCGCATTGTATGAAACTATGAATACTCCCGCAGGCGAGATGATTTCTCTTGCTGAATATGTCAAAGCCATGCCTGACAATCAGAAAGAAATTTATTATCTGACCGGCGATTCCCGCTCCCATATCGAATCCAATCCTGCACTCGAACTTGTCCGCAGCAAGGGTTTTGATGTCCTCTTTATGACCGATCCCATTGACGAATGGGTCATGCAGTCCATGTTCCAGTTTGAGAAAAAGAGTTTCAAAAATATCACCAAAGGCGAATTTGAACTCGAAGACGGCGAAAAAGACGCTATCGAAAAAGCTATCAATGACGCAAAGGAAAAATTCAAACTTCTTACCGAATCTTTGCAGAAAAAATTTGATTCATCTCTCAAAGAGGTCCGCTTCACCTCCCGTCTGGTTGACAGCCCCGCCTGTCTGGTCGGCGATGAACACAGTATCAGCCCCCAGATGGAACGCCTCTTTAAAGCTATGAATCAGGAAATGCCGGAAACCAAACGCATCCTTGAACTCAATTACAAGCACCCCCTGATCGAAAAATTGCAGGCAATGGCAGAAAAGGATGCAGAAAAAGGAGATTTTGCAATTTATTCACAACTCCTTTATGATCAGGCACTTCTTGCAGAGGGTAGTCCCATTGCCGACAGCCGTGAATTTGCTGCAAATCTGACCGAAATTATGCTTAAAAGCATTAAATAATAACTCTAACAGAAAGGATCAAAAATGAAAAAAAATTCTTATTTGTTCGCTGTTCTTGCTATTGCATCTCTTTGCGGATGTACTACTGTTCAATCCACCAATGATTTTAAAACTATGACCGTCGGTGAAGAACGCAAAGACCCCGTAGCTCATGTTCATGTCAGAATCAGCGGAGTTTATCTTTTCGGATGTTTGCCGATTATGACCGGCAGTCGTGCAGGTGATGGCAAAACTTCATTTTTTCAGGATAACTGCAATATCGAAAACGTCGTAAGACTTGCATGCAAAGAGGCTCGCGGAGAGGGCGGCAACAATATTCTCGATCTTGTTACCGATTATACTGAAGTCAATTTCCTCCTCTGGTCAAACCGTTATGTCAGTGCATCCGCTACTGCAATCAAATAAAACTGTTTGATTTTCGACGGCATCATACATTTTGTGTGATGCCGTTTTTTTATTGTGTGATTGCGGGGGGGGATTTATCCGCATTTTTTGCGCAAATGCGTGATATTGAGCAGATTGGCAGCGTCAGACAATGCAGATCATTTTTCTTCGGCTTCGGCGTCTTTTCTGTCAGGACGGAGGAACCCTGAAAGCAGGTAAATGCCTACTGCTGTGCAAATTGCAATATCTGCGACATTGAATGCCGGCCAGTGATAAACTTTGCCGTTTGTACTGATATAGAAATCAAGGAAGTCAACAACGGCACCGCGCCAAATACGGTCGATGGAGTTGCCGATGATGCCGGAAACAAGCAAGCCTACGGCAATGACCCTTTCGGGATAATTTTCAGTGATTTTGCGGAAGAAAAAGATACAGACGGCAAGGGCGACAGCTGCTATTGCAAGCAGGATGTACCATTTCCCTTCAAGGATTCCCCATGCCGCACCTTTGTTGGTTACATAGACAAGAGAAAAAAAGCCGTCGATAACTGTTTTGGAACTGTATAATGCAAAACTTTGCTCAACAATGATTTTTGTCCACTGATCAATTATGATCAGCAAAGCACATAATATGCCTGAAACTGTAAAATATTTGTGTTCTCTTGCAGAATGAGGAATGAGAGCTTCAAAGACTTTTTTTGATTTATCAGACATTGGGATTGAATCCGCCGTTTTTCTCACGGATGGTTTTGCATTTGACGCAGTAGATGGCGTAGGGGCGGACTTCAAGTCTGGCTTCGGGAATATCCTCGCCGCAATCCTGACATTTTCCGTATTCGCCGTCAACGATGCGTTTGAGAGCGTCTTCGATGAGTTTCAGGACATTGCCGCCTTCGGTCAGCATGGAGAGTTCCATTTCCTGACGGGAATTGTCGCTGCTCATATCAGCCATATGAGTTGTAACTCCTCTTTTGTCGGCGTTGTCGCTGTTCAAGGCATCTTCGGCGTGATATTTCATCTGATTTGTAACCGTATCACGGTACTGCATGAGCAAATCATAAAATTTTTTGTTGCGTCCGGTCAGTTCGGTAACGTTTTTCTTTTTTGCAGACATAAAAAAATCCTCACTTTCTTATGAATTTTTTATCATGATTCAATGTAGCAT
>JAZRBX010000115.1:0-1558 GCA_045635285.1 Victivallaceae bacterium | reverse complement strand
CCCATCAAAAGAATAGTGTGCTGCAATCAGCCACCGCCCGTTATCCAGTTCGAAAAGTTTATCAGGCACAATACCACGAAGCGGAGTTTCAACAGCTTCGCTCCAACTTTCGCCGTTGTCTGATGAGAAATAAAGTACGTTTACAGCCTTGCTGCTGTCTTTTTCACCGCTTGAGGGAATTCTGTCAACGATGACAACCAATCTTCCGTCACGCAGCCGAGAGATTCTGGCACAATTATATGAATAAGGCAAATTTTTTGTTCCCTCGGTCAACGGATGTTTTTTGCTCCATGTTCTGCCTCTATCATCGGATTCAGTAAGCATTATTCTCGTATATGAGCGGTCGCCGTGATGAGTACATTCATTAAAAACAGCCACCATTCTGCCGCTCGGAGTCAAAGCTACATCAGGCCATGCTTCATACATTTCGGGATCATTGCTGACAATAAATTTGCAAATATTCATAAAAAAACCCTTTTTTTCGGAAGACCGTGCAGAAAAAGTATGACAATACAAAAAAATTACAAATTATCAACTACTTTTATTGTATTTTCGGTTGCACCGGCATTGGCAAAAACAGCGTTGTAAGCATTCATACGAAGGGTATCGGCATACTCACTGTCGGCAAGAAGTTTTTCTACGGCGGCGGTCAAAGTTTCATCGGTACAAATGGAAATTCCCTCTGCTTTTTCCAGCAAATCAAAAAGGAAACGGAAATTTTTGAGTTCAGGTCCGCAAATGATCGGGCGTTTGAGCAATGCGGGTTCAATAAGGTTGTGTCCCTCATTCTGACCTGCAAGACTTTTGCCCATGATCACAATATCGGCGATATTCATGAATTTCAGCATTTCGCCTGTGGTATCGGCAAGCAGACATTGAACATCTGCCGAACCGTCCTTGAAATCGGCAACAAGAGTGCTTTTGCGGAGGAATAAAATATTTTTATTCTGCAAAATTTCTGCAATATCGGCACCGCGTTCTGCATGACGGGGGATGAGCAGCAGTTTCAATTCGGGAAATTTTTCCTTCAAGGCAAGATAACTGTCTGCGATCAGAGCCTCTTCGTTGGGATGAGTGCTTGCGCCGAGCAGATAGCGGTAATTTTTTGCCTCACTGCCGAAAAAGTTTTCAAGACCTGCGTCGGGCAGTTCGGCGGGGATCTGCTGGTCGAACTTCATATTGCCGTTATTGACGACATTGGCTTCGGGGGCGATGGAAAGGATGCGTTCTTTGTCCATTTCGCTCTGAGCGGAGATAAGATCGAACTGCATCAGAAGCGGACGGAAGAAACATTTGAGCTTGCGGTAACCTTTAACTGAATGATCGGAAAGGCGGCTATTGATGAGGATGAGCTGCATCTTTCTTTTTTTCGCCTGATAGATCATATTGGGCCAGAGTTCGGTTTCAAGAATTATCAACTTTTTCGCATTGAGCAAATTCATAGTGCGTCGAACCGCAAAATATGAATCAATGGGGCAGAAGATGACTTTGGTAAGTTCATCGCATTTGTTTCTGGCAAGTTCCTGTCCGGTAGTGGTTGTGGTTGGAATGACAAACT
>JAZRBX010000114.1:0-5325 GCA_045635285.1 Victivallaceae bacterium | reverse complement strand
CAGCAAACTTGACAAAGCTGCTAAAGTCGGTACTCTTCATGCCAACAAAGTTTCCAACAAGAAATCCCAGTTGGACAAATTGATGAATACTATGGCATAATAGTTCATTTTTGAAGTTTCAGCCGGCATAAAATTTTTTATGCCGGCTTTTTTTGCCTATGATTGCCAAGGTTATAACAGATTTATCACTTGACAGGGTTTTTGATTATCAAATACCCGAACTTATTGCGGCAAAAATCCGCCCCGGCAGCCGTGTGCGTGTGCCTTTCGGCAACTCATCAAGATTGGGATTTGTGCTTGAAATTGCGGAAAAATCTGAATATCCCGCATTGAAAGAACTGCAACTTTATGAAAAAGATGAGGTAAGCATCCCGGAAAACCTCCTGAAACTCGGCGACTGGATCAAAGATTATTATTGTGCAAGTCAGGAGCAAGCTATCCGTACTCTGCTCCCCGGTGCTGTAAGATCAGGCAAAGTCAATTCCAAAAAAATTAAAGTTTATTCTGTATCTTCCGCGGAGGCGGCACAGGATTTCATTGAAAAAAATCAGCACAAAAAAACTGCCGCCAAAAGAATCCTCTGTCTGAATTTCCTCCTCGAAAATCCCGAAAGCAGTGCCGAAGATCTCGCCGATAACTGCAAAACAACTCCTTCTGTTATCAAAACATTGCTTGATGCCGAACTTATTTCTTTCTCTGAAAAAATCGTCCGTTCTGACCTTTTTGATGGCAGGGAGGCTGTCAGAAGTGAGGCTTTGACTCCGAATGCCGACCAGCAGAAAGCCATTGATCTGGTTGAAAATTTATTCAATTCTCCCGAAGAAAAAAAACGGACCATTCTCCTTTTCGGCGTGACCAACAGCGGCAAAACCGAAGTTTATCTGCAAGCCATTGCCAAAGCTCTTGAACGCGGACTTGATTCCATCGTCCTCGTGCCTGAAATTTCTCTCACTCCGCAAACTGTACGCCGTTTCCGCTCCCGTTTCGGCAATGATATAAGTGTGCTTCACAGTCGTTTGAGCGACAGAGAGCGTTTTGATGAATGGATGAGGATCCGCAACGGCGAAGTCAAAATTGCCGTCGGAGCCCGTTCGGCACTTTTCGCTCCGTTCAAAAATCCCGGTCTGATCATTGTCGATGAGGAGCATGAAAGCAGTTACAAACAGTCAGAAGCGCCGCGTTATCATGCAAGAGATGTTGCCGTTATGCGTGGATTTATGGAAAATGCGGTAGTTATTCTGGGCTCGGCAACTCCGTCGGCTGAATCTTTCTATAATGCACAAATCGGTAAATATCATCTCGTCCCAATGCGTTCCAAAGTCGATGACAAAGCCAAACCTTTGATCCGTGTTGTCGATCAGCGGCTTGCCGCATTGGACAATGAAAACAGGAAGAACTTTTTTTCTCCGCTGCTGGTCAATGCTGTCAATGACCGTTTGAACCGCGGCGAACAGGTGATACTTTTTCTCAACCGCAGAGGTTACGCCAGAGTCATGAACTGCGAATTGTGCGGCTATGAGGCTCGCTGTCCGAATTGTGCGGTAAGTTATACATACAGCCGCAGAAATGAAACTTTGAGCTGTCATTTGTGCGGAGAAGTTGTTCCTGCTCCGACTGTCTGTCCGAATTGTCAATCGCCGGAAATCCGTTATATGGGGATCGGTACGGAGAAAATCGAAAGTGCCGCAATAAGCACTTTCAAAAATGCCCGCATCGGCCGTATGGATTCAGATACGATGAAAAATGCCGAAGCCTATGAAAAAACTCTCAATTCTTTCAAAAGGGGCGATATAGATATTCTTGTCGGTACGCAGATGATTGCCAAAGGTTTGCATTTTCCGAATGTAACTCTGGTCGGTATCATTCATGCCGATCACGGATTGATGATGCCCGATTTCCGTGCTCCGGAAAGAACTTTTCAGCTGATAACGCAGGTTGCCGGCAGAGCGGGCAGGGGAGATATTCGGGGTGAGGTCATGCTCCAGACATACAATCCTGACAATGAAACGATCCGTTTCGCCGCCGAAGATGATTATGAAAGTTTCTATAAATTTGATATGTCGGTAAGAGAGATGCTTAAATATCCGCCTTACGGACATTTGATGACGGTGCATTTCAAAAGTGAAAATGAGATGAACTGTTTGCAGTATGCGGAATTTTTCAAGTCTGAACTTATGCCGTATATTCACAGTGAAGTACAAATATCCGGTCCTTCTCCCGCTCCGATAGAACGCATAAAAGGTAAATTCCGCTATATGCTGATCATCAGGGGGGAGAAATTGAAAGTTATCCGTGAAAAAATCCGCTATCTGCTCTTCCGCTGTCCCATTCCCAAAAATGTGGAAGCGTACGCAGATATTGACGCTCAATCAATGCTTTAAGGAGGCTGTATGGAAAATATAAATGCAGAGAATATTCACCAGACGGGAGTCATCATCAGTTTGAGCCGTGAGATTGAGAGCGAGATGACCAAACTCGGAGCGACCGGTGCAGGCTTGCATGACAAAACCGATTTTTTAAGTCCGAAACTGTCGGATGAATGTATAAAACTTCTCCATTTCATCGCCGCTGTCCGCAACAGAAATGCCCACGAAACAACCTCAATGACCAAAGATGAAATGGAACTTTTTGTGCAGTCATGCAGCAGCGTGCTTATTGAATTGAAAAGTATTGAACCTGCATCGGAAAGTCCGGATGAACCGCCCTTGCAGGAAAATGAAATTCTGCAGCGTTCAGCAAGCAATGAATATGATGCAATGTTTGTAAAGCAGTTGTCGCAGACATGGCGTGTGCTGGCGTGGATACCTTTTGTTCATATTTTATATCTTGCCGGCGGAGTCCTGAAAGAATTGAAAGATTCGGCGATATTTATTCTGCTTGCGTTGTTTTATTTTTCATCAATCATCCTCATAGGAACGGGCTTGAGTGACGGAAACAGTTTCTTCTGGGGCAGCGGAATATTTGTTTTTGTGATTGCGTGGATATACGGCATTGTTTTGAGGTTGCTTGACAAAGAGAATAAATTGCACCGCAACTTCAGTTTAATTCCGTTTCTGAATATAGTTTATTTCTGTTATATGATCGGCAAAAAAACACCTGTGGTCCATTTTTTCTTTTATATCCTGCTGATGGTATTTTATTTTGCAGGAATAATTTTCCTCTACAAAGACGGCGGAGTTGTAAGCGGTTTCATCATGCTCGGAATATCTTACATCGGCGGCATTGTAGATTCTCTTACTTTCTTTCGCAATGAAAGAAAGTAAGGGGCGGTCCTGCCCCTTTTTGTTTGCTGTCGCATAGACAAACTCCGCAACAACTTCAACTTTATCCTTGCTCCAAGTAAGAAAGCTGTTTCCTTTACTTTTCTTTTGAAAAAGAAAAGTAAAACAAAAGAAAAGAGTGTAGTTATTCTATACTCTTTTTTATTTACCGTCGCTTTTACTTTCTTTCCCGGTGAAAGAAAGTAATGATGTGTTTTTTTGTGAAATTTAATTTGACAAATATTTTATGAGTGTTATATTTACTTCAAAGAACACAAATCTTTATTATTAAAATCTTTCAGGAGATGGATAATGAAATGTCAGAGATGTAATAATGAAATTGCAGACGGAAGTATTTTTTGTTCTTTTTGCGGAGAAAAACTTATTGATAACGGCAGCTGCCGGACAAATCAAGTGAGAATTCCGAAAAGCAAAGTCGCTTATGTCCTACTCGGCGTATTTCTCGGTGGATACGGTGTGCATAATTTTTATGCAGGATATACAGAGAAGGCTGTGATTCAATTGATTCTCGGAATTTTGTGTTGCGGTGTTATAAGTTCAATTTGGGCAATCGTTGATGTTTGTACCATAAACTGTGATGCCAACGGTGTATCTTTTTCAGAATAAATACATGAGGAATGAAAATGTTTTGTGAAAAATGCGGAAAAGAAATTGCTGATAATAGTTTGAGATGTGCTTATTGCGGTTTTGAAATTGTGAAAGTAAATTGTTCCGCAAGTTCATGGATCCCGAACAACAGCAAGGCTTTGATTTCTTATTACAGTGGATTTATTTCACTTTTGTCATGTGCTCCTCTTTTGGGAATCCTTACTTTGTGGCTCGGTCTTATTGCTGTTATTTTCGGTCATAAGGGGGTGAATTATGCAAGGAACAACGGTGGAGTTGGTTCCGCTCATGCGTATGTCGGTTTGATATTGGGATATATCAATGTTATATTCGGATTGATTATTAACGTTGGTGTTTTGTTTTTATTATTAAACAAATAAAAGGAGGTAAAAATGTTTTGTAAAAATTGCGGAGCTGAAATTCCTGCGGAAGCTCAATATGCTTGTCCCGGATGTAATACTCCACTGAATGATGTTCGTCCTGTAATGAGTATAGGGACTCATCTGGCGGAATCTATTCTGGTAACATTGTTTTGCTGTATGCCGTTCGGTGTAGTTGCAATTGTTTATGCAGCAAAGGTTTCCGGACTTGTGGCTCAGGGTAGAATTGAAGAGGCTAAAGCCGCATCTCAATCTGCAAAAAAATGGTGCTGGCTATCTTTCGGTATCGGCTTGTTGGTTAACATAATTGTTATTTTTTTACAAGTATTTGCAGCAGTATTATCTGCATAAAATGTTTTGTTGACAGACAGATGAGTCTATCCGACTCATTTGTCTGTTGTTTTGAACAAATTTTATGAACAGATTTCTGTCCAAAAAATATATAATTTGCGGATTTTTTTCTGCCGCGGCGGTAATTTTTGTTTTTTTTAATTTTATTGATCCGTATGAAGTAAAGTGGCTGCCGAAGTGTTCATTTTTTGAACTTACGGGGCTGTACTGTCCCGGGTGCGGCAATACCAGAGCTTTGTACTATCTGGCACACGGAAATATTTTGATGTCAATCAGAAATAATTGTCTGCTGATAACGGCAGTAATTTTTTTGAGTATCTTGTTGTTTTATCCGCATCTTGCATTGAAGAAATCGGTTTGTTTTAGCGTTTTGTTTGTTGTGCTGTTATTTTTTATTTTGCGTAATATTCCGTTATTTCCATTTATTTTACTTGCTCCTGTGTGATTCGGAGTTTGAGGTAAAATTTTATCATTCAGAACGGTAATCCGTCGTCGGGTTCCTGTTTTTCGGGGGCAGGTGCTGCCGGTGGGATTACTGCTTCATTTATTGCGTCGATTGCCCGTGAGTTTTCGGGATTGAAATCCTGCCATACGCCTTCATTTCCGTCATCTTTGCGGAGAACTTCGATTTTTTTCTGAAAACTGTCAAGGCGGCTGCGGCATTCTTTGAGCATGACAGTGCCTTTTTCGTAATTTTCAAGCAGTTT
>JAZRBX010000113.1:0-2804 GCA_045635285.1 Victivallaceae bacterium | reverse complement strand
AACTTGCAAAATATCGCGATGCCATTTTGGAAGCAAATGCCGCCGACCTTGACGATGCCGCCGACCTTTCAGACGCTTTCAGAAAAAGGCTCACCGTCGATGAAAAAGTTTTCGACTACATGATGAACCGATTGAAAAAAGCATCCGAACTCCCCGACCCCGTGGGCAGGATACTCGAAGAACGCATTATGCCAAGCGGCCTTGCCGTCAAAAAAATCGCCGTCTCCATCGGCGTCATCGCCATGATCTACGAAGCTCGCCCAAATGTTACCACCGATGCCGCCGCCGTCGCTGTCAAAAGCGGCAATGCCGTCATCCTCAAAGGCGGTTCGGAATCATTGAGAACCAATCTTGTTCTTGCCAATGCCATGCGTGAAGCGGCAAAAGAATCAGGACTCCCCGAAGATATAATCCAGCTTGTTCCGACCTCTGACCGCTCCGCTGTAAATGAACTTCTCAAACAGGACAAATATATCAACCTCATCATCCCGAGAGGCGGCAAAAGTCTGATCAAAGCCGTTTCCGAATACACCCGCATTCCCGTCCTCAAACATTACGACGGCATCTGCCATTTGTACGTTGCCGCCGATGCCGATGAAGAAAAAGCTGTCAAAATCATCATAAATTCCAAATGCCAGAATGTCGCAGTATGCAACGCTCTTGAAACGCTGCTGATAGACAGTCGCACCCCCGATTCATTGCTGCACAAAATCACCGCCGCTCTCCTCGAAAACGGTGTCGAAATCCGCGGCTGTGAAAAATTCCGCGCCAGAATCCCCTCTGTTGTTCCCGCTGTAAACGAAGATTGGGACAGCGAATATCTGGACAAAATCCTCTCTGTTCGCATCGTCGGAAATATCCATGAAGCCATCTCGCATATCGCTGAACACGGTTCAGGTCATACCGACGGAATTATAACTTCTTCTGAAACACTTGCCGATCAATTCATCGCCAATGTCGATTCCGCATCCGTGCTGGTCAATGCTTCAACCAGACTTTCAGGAGGCGGAGATTACGGCATGGGGGCGGTTGTCGGTATAAGTACCGACCGTCTTCATGCCAGAGGTCCTGTCGGACCTGCGGAACTTTGCACCTACAAATGGGTCGCCGTCGGCGATGGTACTTTGCGGAACTGAAAATGCAAGACAGCGGCAATTTCAATTTCAAAAAAATAGGCTTTATCGAAAGTCAGGCAAAATACCGTTACGAACTGCCGCGGCAGTCTGTTTTTGCATCATCGGGAGCATTCCTGCGCTGGAGCGAAAAAATTTACAGCGAATGTGCCGCTGATTTGCGGGGCTTTGACAGAGTGTGGCTGATATGGGTATTCGATCAGAATATAAATGCCAAATGGCACACAAAAACAAAAGTCCCCGTCCCCGCCGAAAAAGATTCTTACAGCGTTTTTGCCACCCGCTCCCCCTACCGTCCGAATCCGATAGGCATAAGCTCTGTCGGACTCCTTGAAGTAACTCCCGTCGGATTGCTGCTGGGGGCATGCGATCTGCTTGACGGCACAGCAATACTCGATGTAAAACCGTACATCCCCGAAGTCGATGCATTTCCGGACGCAAAGGCGGGCTGGCGAGACCGCATTACAGAAAAGGCAAATAAAATTTTATGGACGGAGCAAGCCGCATTGCAAGCGGATTTCATTTTGGAAAAAGGCAATTTGAATCTGCGTAACTTCTGCGATACACAGTTGAGTTACCGCCCTGCCGACCACCGCCGCAAAAGAGTATTCAAAACTGAAAATGAAAACATTTATGTACTGCATTTCAGAACATGGCGGATAAAGTTTTCATATTCGGAAAAAGACTCTGAAATAACCATTTGCAATGTGGGATCAAATTATACGGAAGATGACCTTGCCCCCGGAGCAGAGGACAAATATTGCGACAAAGAAGTACACCGCCAATTCAATGCAAAATGGCAATCTTCTGAAAAAAATAACATTTGACCAAGTGATTTTCTTACCACTTATTTGTTATCAGCAGAGATTTTCCTGATTTTATCACTGCACATTTTCTGACTTTTTCAAGGCGTATTTCAGTATCATCATCACACAGAATCAAATTCTGTTCGGCATCTTCCAGCTGGATTCTGCCTTTGGAACTTATGGCGTTTTCATGAAAATCTTTCATAGTTATCTCATAAAGTGCGCCCAAAGTTCCGAGGTCGTTCCACTGAAAAGATGCCTGTTTGACAACGACATTATCGGCTTTTTCCATAATGGCATAATCAATGGAAATTTTTTCGCAAGTTTCAAAATCTCTCTGATATTCGCCGCCGGTTGCCCAGGATTCCAATTTTTCGGACAACGCCGGATTATATTTTTTAAATGCATCGGAAATCGCCAGTACATGCCAGACAAAAATTCCGCAGTTCCACCAGTAATTACCGTCCATCATATAATGCAATGCAGTTTCAAAATCAGGTTTTTCTTTGAAAGCATTGACTTTATAAACCCCTGAAGAAATTTTTTCTCCGGCATTGATATAACCGTAACCGATTGCGGGTTTGTCAGGAGTAACTCCAAGTATTGTCAGAGAACCGTTTTGAGCATGTTCCAAACAGTCAAGCAAATCTTCCTGAAAACGCTTTACAGGAGTAATACGGTGATCGGCAGGGAGTACGATCATGACGGCATCTTCACATTTTCTGCGTATCAATGCCGTTGCCAAAGCGATACACGGAGCGGTATTTCTGCGGCAGGGTTCAGCGATGATATTTTCCTCCGGCAGCATCAGGATTTCGCGGGAAGAAGCTGCTGATTTTTCATCAGTTATCACAAAAACATTTTC
>JAZRBX010000112.1:0-6157 GCA_045635285.1 Victivallaceae bacterium | reverse complement strand
AGTTTTGTCAGCATAAAGCACACCGAAAAGAACTGCGGTCAAATTGGTGCAGTTGGGCAGCAGTACACCGATAAGTTCTGAATTATTGTACTGCGGCAATTCTCTGACTTTACGTGAAATGATCAGAGATTTGATAAGCATTGCGATATTTTTGACGGCAGGAGCATTTGCATCCTTGTAAGAAGCACGGAACGGATGACCTTTGGCCTGACGCATGAAACGGTAATGGACTGTGCGTTCACAGCGGTAAGGTATCTTTTCAATATCCGCACCCATTTCTGAAATGTGCTGACGAAGTTGGAAAGGAGTGATGTCATGCGAAAGTTCCTTGCCGACAAGCACACTGATGGGAAGCGGCAAAGAACGACCGCCGAGATAGCGGATTTTGCCTTCATAAACAGTATAAAGTGAACCGCGCATCATACCGATACGGACAGGAATCAACGGAACATGCACATCTTCGGGAAGCATTTGCAGAATACCGTTTTTGAAGTTGGAAATCAAACCGTTTTCGGAGACACCGCCCTCGGCAAAAACACAGACAAGGTTGCCCTGACGCAGTAATTCCTTGGTTTTTTCAAAGAAAGCCTGCATCTCTTTGGGATGATTGCTCTGGGGGACTTCGATAAAACCGAAACGGCGAAAAACCGGCATGAAAAATTTGGAACGGAAGAAGCGGCGGTGCATCATGATATTGACCTTGCGTCTGGTCATCCCCATGACGATCAAACAGTCAAAAGGTGATACATGATTAGCAAGCAGCAAGCCCGGTCCTTTGGACGGGATATTCGATCTGCCCTTGAATTCCACCTGATAAATGGTGTAACGCAAAATGGTCAGCAGAACTTTGCCGAAGCTGTACGGACAGAAATAAAACCACAGCAGAAGCATGAGGATAATTCCTGCAACGATGATGAGGGGGTACAAAATGTAGGGGTAAGGCATAATTTTCTCCTTTGTTTTGTTAAATATATGGATTTAATTTTTTTTCATCTGCAATATTGGTAATTTCTCCGTGTCCGGGGAAAACGATAATATCCCCGTCAAGAGTATAAAGTTTCTGCCGTATGGAGGCAGTCAGCACAATGTCCGAACCGCCGGGCAAATCAGTACGTCCGACAGAACGGTAAAAAAGTGTATCTCCGGAAAAAAGCCATTTTTCCGTCGGGAAATAATAACATACTCCGCCGGGAGTATGCCCGGGAGTGTTTATCACCTGAAAATCCGCACAATCGCAGGGATTGCAGCTTTCGGGCAAATCTTCCTGCAGCGGCCAGTACGGCATAATCACATTGAGCGGACTTCTGTAAAGTTCAATATCATTTTCATTAAGCATAACTTTGCTGACATTGAGTTCATGCTGCAATTCTTTGACTGCGCCGATATGATCAGCGTGAGCATGAGTCAGCAAAATAACTGTATTATCGAAGTTGAAATTATGTTCAGCACATTCTATTATTTTCGGTGCATCACATGAAGGATCAATGATATAGAGAGTGCTGTCATCTGAACTTTGTATCAGATAGCAGTTATTCTCCATAGGTCCTAAAATCAATTGCTTCATCATCATAGACTATTATCCTTATGTTAAATCTCCGCCGACCGGGGGGATGTATTCATCTTCAAGTTTATCCATTTTTTTCTGCCAGAGAGCGAGGCGCATTTTGTAACTGTGGATACATTCAAAAGAGCCGAGTTCGCAATCTCCGTTTGGTTTTACGCCTCCGCATGGACCGTTTGCCACTTTTTTGGGGCATTGTTCAGGGCAGACATAAAAAGTCGACGGCAAACGGCAATGATTGCAGGAACGGCATCCGGCAAGTATAACTTTCCAGAAGCGGCGATTTTTGGCAATCTGACCGTCAGCATGAGAGAAGAAAAATTTGCGTAAATTATAAAGGAATTTTTCATTCCTGCTGATTTTAAGTTCGCCGATCTCCGACATTCTCGGCGGCGTTTCAGGATATGCACGACGCAAAATACGGTCATACATATAAAAACTCAAACTTATCGGAGCCATTTCAGCTCTTGCAAGATATGCGTTATATTCTTCGAGCCATTGTTCAAAAGTTGTAAATTCTTTCAGCGCACCTGCAATTCTCTCTGCGGCGGTACGGGCTTTGGCAGGGGTATCAACTCCCATGATCTGCACGCCGCTGTATCCGAGCAGACGGCAGCCTGCCGCCTGAAGTTCAAGTCTGCGCCACTGTGCGGATTCAAACTGATTGGAGGAAAACTGACTCTCTTTTTCAAGAATTTTGCGGAAATCAGATGAAATTTTGATGCCGGGATAGCGATTGTCAATAATATTTTCAACTTTTTCCTGATTGAGCAGAAGCAGACGGGCAATAGTCGGGAAATAAAGTCCTCTCTCGCCGAGATACCAGCGCAATGCCTGCAATTTCAACATGTCATATCCCGCCTGCGTTACGATAAATTTCGCACCGGAATTGAGTTTTTTCACCAACTTCGAATACTGCGGATAAAGAGTGTACGGAGTGTATTGAAAGGGATTCATAACACAGCCCTGAAAGAAAGTTCCATCATTCATCATACGCAGAGAATGCACACTTTCAAGGAAACTGCGTTTGCGGGTATCTCTGACGCCCTCACCTGTTGCGGCATCGCCGGTAACGGCAACGATATTATGAAAGTTGCTCGCTTTGGCAAATTGCAGAAGTTCTTTTCCGCTGTCGATCGTTGTATTTCTGCCGCTCAAATAAATCACATGGCGATCACGATTCTCCATATTGAGCCCCATGGCATAATCCAGACTTCTGTAAGCGTCCTGCGGATCATAGGCATCAGTGATTGCCAGAGCGCAGTTGAGAGATTTGATATCAAGCACAGCGCTTTCTAAACGGCGCAATCTCTCTTTGGCGGCCTCAAGGTCATTGTCCCTGCCTGCGCTGTTGTGTTCAATAAGCAGAACGAAACCGCCCTTGTCGAGGGTTTCACGGAAAAAATTTTCCGTCTGCGGCAAAAAATTCATTTCAAATTGTAAATCGCTCATATCTCAACACTTTCCGTGATTTGTTCAATTTCATTTTTTCTTCGGACAATCCCCCTGTCAAAAAAGAAGATTCCGGCACACAAATTGGCAATGATCAAAGCCAGCGACAACAACAGCGGCACCGTCGGCGCATTGCCGAAACCACCGGCCTGCATAATCGCAAGTATAGTTATATCACGCAAGCCGATCCCCCCCGGAGTAAGCGGAATCAAACCTGCTATATTGCCGATAATTATCGCTGTGGTCAAAGTCAGCATGGATACGACTTCAATACCAAGCCCTCTGCAAATGAAATACAAACTGAAAACCTGAATCAAATGCACAAAGAAAATACTTCCTGTCATCCACAATGTCAGAGCCTGCCATTGACCGACATACAAATCTATTGCCTGTTTCATACGCTGAACAAGCCCTTTGGTCAGTTTATCAGCCTTGTCGAAAATAAACTTGACAAAACGGATTTTTTCAAGTGCCGCATAAGAAAAAATCACCGCCGCCGCACAAATTCCGCAAAAACATAACAGAATAAAAAGGATAAAAATATAAACATTATCCGCTTTTTCAATCCCGACTGAAGCAAGATCGATATTAAGCAAAGTTTTACGATCAGCAAAAGCAAGCACCAAAGCAGGAATAAAAAGTGCAATCATCCCGATCATACGGTCAATGAGAATACTTAAACTTGGTTCAAAACGATGCCCCTTCTCCCTGCCGTGAGCGATCATGCCGATTTTTGCCACATCGCCGCCGATGGCACCGCCGGGCAGAACGAGTGAACAGAAATAACCGCGCATGGTCAAAGAAAGACTTTCACGCCACGAAATGTTTTCACCTGCAATTTTCAAAAGAGAATGCCATCTTGCAGAAGCAAAAATCATTTCAAAAAGCAAAAAAGCGACTCCGGGGATAAGATAAACAACATTGAAATTTTCAATACCTTTCATGAAAGCTTCACGATGACGGCAAATCAAAAAAGCAATGATCGCAGCACCTATCGCTATTTTAAGTATGAAAAAAAATGTCTTTTTGAAAACAGTCATATATTATTCCCAGAAAAATTTAGCACAGAATTCTTTAAGTTTGACCAGACCTGCGATTTTTCCGTTTTTGTCGGTAACAACCAGGCACCGGATGTTGTCAGTCAGAAAAAGTTTCGCCAGCTGAACGGCAGGGACATCTTCGCTGACCGTGATAAAATCCTGATTCATCACTTCTGAAATACGGATAGTGCAGGCATTTTTGAGCATTTCTGCAAAAGGCTGCATTTTGTAAATTCCGGAAAGATCATCCATCCAGAGCATGTGATCCGGCAGACAATGACGGAGCAAGTCTGTAAGAGAAACAATACCTTTGATATTACCATTGACTCCGAGGACAGGGATTTCTTCCGCATTGGATGAAGAAAAAGTATTGATGGCATGAAGCAAAGTATCGTTTTCTGAAAGAGTTATGATATTCTCACGCATGACTTCTCTGGCGGTGAGATAATCGACCATAACTACCTCTTTTGACTTGAAGTATTCAATAACTTCTGCGGGAGAATTCAGCGAAGCCACTTTGCCGATGGCATTTTCCTCGCTGAAATCTCTGGCAAGAGCAGACATCAGCTGCAAATGCAGATTGGGTTCAGCAAGCGGAGTAAGCAAAAGAACTATGATTTTGACCGTATTATTGTGAAATTTCACACCGTTCGGACAACATGCCATAGCAATAAGCGGCTTGTCAATACCGTTTATTCTGCCATGCGGGACAGCCAGCCCCGGAGCTATAACTGTGGAAAAAAGA
This sequence comes from Victivallaceae bacterium, assembly GCA_045635285.1. Taxonomy (GTDB): domain Bacteria; phylum Verrucomicrobiota; class Lentisphaeria; order Victivallales; family Victivallaceae; genus RGIG5270. Next base: position 1,359 of record JAZRBX010000112.1, on the reverse strand, counting down.
GCCTCACGCTTCTCAACTTCAGCAATGGCATCGGCAACATCAAGTCCGGGAGTTTTAACGGCAAGAAGCTGCATAAGAGAAGCGATGATTTCAGAATCATCAATACCACATATATTGCATAAAATATTGTCATCGAACAAATATGTATAAAAATTTTTCAATTTATCCGGCATAAAAAACTCCTTATTGTAATATTACACGCTTATAATATATCACAAGTTTGACATTTTACAAGTTTTCAACAAAATAACTTGTTATTTTGTTTAAGTAAAAATAGAAACAATATACAAAAAAAGACTGTGCAAAACAAAATGTTTTGCACAGCCAGTAAAAACAATCAAATTTTCTTTATCTTGCTTTTTCGTCTTACAATTAAATCGACTTAACAGCTGCTCACTCGAAAAGATAAAAGATTATATCTTTTTTCTTTATCTTGCTTTCTTTTTTTAAAAAGAAAACAAGGGAAACAGCTTTCTTTGTCTTACAATTAAATCGGCTGGACAGCCGTTCACTGCGAAAGAAAGTAAGAATTAGCCGCAGTGGAAATATTCTTCAACGAGAGCAAGGATTTTTGCCTGATCGTTGCCGATGTCCTGACGGAGAGTGCGGTCGCCGAATTTGCGGAGACCGGCAATGATGCCGTCAATCATGGCAGCAGCGAAAACGCCGTCTTTTTCGTAAATTGCACGCTGTTTTTCAAGACAATCGGCGGAAGCTTCGCAACTGTCGGGAAGAACGCTCAAAGTATTGAGGATGTTTGCGTTTTCAGCTTTATGAATATTTACATTGACATAAGTTTTAGCAGCGACATCGAGGGAGTCAGCCATTTCAAAACCGTAACGTGCAGCAACTGCAAGACCTGCGATGAGGAGGTAAACGTTAGCAGAACCGTCGGGTGAACGCATTTCAACAGTCTGTTTCTGAGTGGTATCATAAGCGGCGGAAGGTTCACCGGGATTAGCCTGTGAGCAGAGATCTTTTTTGCTGGTCCAGCCGAGGGGTACACGGACGAGGACGGAGCGGTTGCGATCACCCCAGCAGACATTGGTGGGAGCTTCCTGATGAGGAACCAGACGGAAATAAGAGGTCGGGTTGGTGTTGCCGAAAGCAGTGATAGAGGGAGCGAGAGTCATCATACCGGCGATGGCGCGTTTTGCATCATCGGAGAGTTCGCCGTTTTTGAGCATCTGGTTGAAACCGTCTTTCATAATGCGGAAGTGGACATGCAAACCGGAACCTGCTTTGCCGACAGTGATTTTGGGAGCGAACGTAACATCCAAACCTTCCTGATAAGCGAGGTTGCGGATGATCCATTTGGCGATGGTGAGCTGTTCAGCGGCATCTTCAGCGTTGACGGGG
>JAZRBX010000111.1:0-4590 GCA_045635285.1 Victivallaceae bacterium | reverse complement strand
ATCAAAGGTGTCTGGGGTTTCAACGGTACTGAACGACCGGGAGCAGTTTATCTTGCCGCAGTTCTTGCAGGTCATGCCCAGAAAGGTTTGCCTGCTTTCGGCATCTACGGACATGAAGTTCAGGATCTGGATCAGGTCAATGAAGTTCCCGAAGATGTCAAAGAAAAACTTCTGCGATTCGGCAGAGCCGCTGTTGCTGTTGCGACCATGCGCGGCAAATCATATTTGCAGATCGGTTCACAGTGCATGGGCATCGCAGGTTCCATCGTCGATCAGGACATGATGGAAAGCTACTTCGGAATGCGTGTCGAATCTGTCGATGAAGTCGAAATCCTCCGCCGCATGGAAGAAGGCATCTACTGCGAAGAAGAATATCAGAAAGCTCTCGCCTGGACCAAAGAACATTGCAAGGAAGGCCGTGATGACAACCCCGAAAGCGTCAACTTCCTCGGCAAAGAACGCAAAATCAAATTCACTGCTGAAGAAAAAGAAAAGCAGTGGGAATTCACCGTCAAAATGTACTGCATCATCAAGGATTTGATGGCAGGCAATCCCAAACTTCCCGACGCTTTTGAAGAAGAAAAAGCAGGTCATAACGCCATCGTCGGCGGTTTCCAGGGACAGCGTCAGTGGACCGACCATTGGCCCAACTGCGATTATCCCGAAGCATTGCTCAGCTCCACTTTTGACTACGACGGCGCCCGTGAACCTTTCACTCTCGCCACAGAAAACGATGTTCTCAACGGTATGGGCATGCTGATGATGCGTCTGCTCACTCATCGCGCCCAGATTTTCGCCGACGTCCGCACTTACTGGTCTTGCGAAGCAACCGAAAGGGTAACCGGTTACAAGCTTGACGGCAAAGCCAAAGAGGCCGATGGCATTATCCACCTCTTGAACTCCGGTGCCGCCTGCTTGGATGCCAGCGGCGTCTGCACCGATGAAAACGGTAACGCCGTTATGAAAAAATGGTGGGAAGTCAACGATGAAGATATTAAGAAAATGACCGATGCAACCGTCTGGTGCGAAGCAGGTTTCGACAATTTCAGAGGCGGCGGTTTCTCCAGCCATTTCGATACTTACGCGGAAATGCCCGTTACCATGATCCGTCTCAATCTGGTCAGAGGCCTCGGCCCCGTCCTCCAAATCGCTGAAGGCTGGACCGTCAATCTGCCCAAAGAAGTCAATAATACTCTCATGGAACGCACCAATCCGACATGGCCCTGTACTTGGTTCGCTCCCCGCTGCGACGGCAAAGAAGGGTCTCCCTTCAAAAGTGCTTACGAAGTCATGATGAACTGGGGTGCAAACCACGGTGCCATCTCTTACGGTCATATCGGTGCAGATTTGATCACTATGTGTTCCATGCTCCGTATTCCGGTCTGCATGCACAATGTTCCTGCTGACGAAATCTACCGCCCCGCCTGCTGGAACGCTTTCGGCATGGACAAAGAAGGTGCAGACTACCGTGCATGTGCAACTTTCGGTCCCATGTATAAATAATTATTCAGCCAAAAATAAATATAGAGCTGCCGCAAATTTTGCGGCGGCTCTTTTTTTGTAATTCTGTTCCTGATACAGCAGAAAAAAAGGACTTTTTCCCATCCTCAAGAATCGGCCTTTATCGGAAACAGAATGTTTTATTTATTACTGCAAAGCAATGAAGAAAGTTCTTCTTTGAGAATAATCATGCAGTATTCGCAGAAAGTTCCGCCGTTTTTCAAATATTCTGCTGCGGCACGCTGCATTCTGGTCTTCATCGGGAAACGATCAGCATCAGCAGTAGTGCCGTCGGGGATATTGAAAATACGCCATATCACCTCCCCGGTCTGGTCTGCATCATCCATGCGGAAAAGATGTCCGAGTTTCTGAAACTCCGCAAGATTGCCATCAGGCATGATCTCTGAAAAAACAGGATCAAGTATCCATGAATAACAAACTATCGCTCTGTAATCAAAATCCTTTCGGAAGACCGTAAAAAATTCAACCATACGCCGCAGCGAATCAAGACATTGCCCCATGTTCAATGCTCCCGATGCCGGGATGTGGATATTAACAGCAGGATCGCCGTACGAAAAAATTGCATTATCATTATGATTTTCACATTTATCAAAGCGTAACGAACCGTCCTGATTGCAGAAGCAGGCAACTTTTTCCTCAAATTTATGATCATAATTGCATTGCAGTCTGCCGAATTGCAGCAAATTCCCTGTCCGTACCGCTCTTGTCCAGCGGAAAATCCGCATATTTATCCCTGCAATGCCGTAATCTTCCGTAAATTTATCAAGCCATATATTCAAATCGTTGCGGATATCATCCATCATTTGAGATGGATAATTTCTTTCGCAATAAACCTGACGCATTTCGGCAAACGATGCAACCGAAAGGATAAAAAGCATTCTCATATACTCATTGCCGGGGAAAATTTTTCTCAACTCCGCCTCATCAAAATTGCCTTTTGCCGCAAAAAAACGATCAAATACCGCAGGCTCAAGATGTTCAAAAAAATCTCTGTTCTGCTCAACATAATTTTTATTTATGTTGAGTTCTGCGGCATATTCTTCAAATTCTTTCCATGAAAGCATAATAAAACAATCCCCATAGTAATAAATTCAATAGAATATAGCACAAAAAAACAGAACTTTCAAGCCGTCAGAATATAAAAAAACCGTTGCAGAACATTAATTTCTGCAACGGTCCGCAATTTTTGCAAATCAGCTCAAATCTTTGATCAAGCTCAAAGTACGGACAAGTTTTTCTTCCATTTGAGCGAGTGAGGCTCGGGTATCGGCGACGACCTGTGCGGGAGCTTTGGACACAAATTTTTCATTACTGAGTTTAGCTTTTGTGCCTGCGATCCATTTTTCAAGATCAGCTTTCTGTTTTTCAAGTTTTGCCTTTTCCTCTGCGACATCAATAAGCCCTGCCAGCGGCAGGTAAATAGTACCGAGATCACAAAGTTGTGAAGGTGCAGCCCCATTGGCAGAACTGTCATAATCATCCATTGAAATTGCAACATCCGCCGCATTCAACAAATGAATGAGAGAGTCGATATTTTCCTGCAGATAAGCAAGTTTGTTTTCATCGGCTGCTTTGAGGTGGAAATTGACTTTTCTGCCGTCGGCGAGATTATAATTTGTTTTGAGTGCACGACCGGCTCTGACAAGATCAAATTTGCCGTCGGCAAGTGCGATCGCTTCCTTGTTGGCAGCAAGCAGGCCGTCAGATTCGGGGAATGCCTCAAACATGATGCTCTCTTCTTCGCCGAGGAAGCCCATCTGATGAGCAAGTTCCTCTGTAATGAACGGCATAAAGGGATGCAGAACACGCAAAATGCGGTAAAGTGCATAATCCAGAACTTTCATAGCACGTTCTTTATCAGCACCGCCTTTACGGAGCGGCTGTTTTTCAGCTTCAATGAACCAGTCGCAGAATTCACTCCAAACCAATTCGTAAATATCGTGAGTTGCACTGTGGAACTGGAAATCTTTGAGATAATTCTGAACGGACTCAACAAGATTGTCGAGTTTGCCGAGCATCCATTTTTCATCACCGGAAAGATTTGCGAGAGTTTCAGAATCCAATTCACGGAAAGTTGCAGTGGCATCGCCCTGCATTCTGCGGAAGCGGCATGCGTTCCAGAGTTTATTGGCGAAGTTTCTGCCGATTTCGCATTTTTCGTTGCTGTATTTGATGTCCATACCAACGGGAGCGATATAAATGATCGAGAAGCGCAAAGCATCTGCGCCGTACTGATCGATCACATCGAGCGGGTCGGGAGAATTGCCGAGAGATTTTGAAAGTTTGCGTCCCTGTTCATCACGGATAATACTGGTGAAATAAACATTTTTGAAAGGAATCTCTTTCATAAATTCACAGCCTGCCATGATCATACGGGCAACCCAGAAGAAAATAATATCAGGTCCTGTAACCAAAGTTGCAGTCGGATAAAAATATTCCAAATCAGAAGTTTTTTCGGGCCAGCCCATAATTGAGAAGGGCCAAAGCCATGAACTGAACCATGTATCAAGCACATCCTCTTCCTGTTCCCAGCGTCCGGGTTTATCAGGTTTGCCTGCACCGACATAAATTTCGTCGTTATTATCACGGTTGTACCATGCAGGGATGCGGTGTCCCCACCAGATCTGACGGGAAATACACCAGTCCTGAATATTCTCCATCCAGTGGAAATAAGTTTTTGTCCAGCGTTCAGGATAAAATTTGATCTTGCCGGAAGAAACCGCTTCCATAGCAGGTTTGGCAAGTTCTTTCATATTGCAGAACCACTGATAGCTGACCAGAGTTTCGATCGGAACTTCACCGCGTTCAGAATAGCCGACAGCGTGAGTGATGTCCTCGATTTTGATCAGCAAGCCTGCTTCTTCCATCCGTTTTACGGTGAGTTCACGGGCGGCGAAGCGGTCAAGTCCGACAAATTCAGCAGGACATTTGTCGTTCAAACTTGCGTCAGGATTCATGATATTGATGACAGGGAGATTGTGCCGTTTGCCGACTTCAAAGTCGTTGGGGTCATGAGCGGGGGTGATTTTCACACAGCCGGAACCTTTAGCAGGATCAGCATGTTCATCA
>JAZRBX010000110.1:0-2724 GCA_045635285.1 Victivallaceae bacterium | reverse complement strand
CTATAGAATATTCGTTTTTCATAAAATTTTCAACTCCCTGAGTAAAGCGGCTGCGGCGGCACTTTCCGCATTTTTGCGGCTCTGTGCGGCTCCTGCTGCACAATAATTATCGATCCTGACCTCAACCTCATAAGTCAGCGAATGTTCAGGACCGGATGTCCGTATGACCGTATAAACCGGAGGAGCTCCCCAATGCTTCTGCGAATACTCCTGCAGAATACCTTTTGGATTGAGCGTACGGAGCAAATAAGCAGGATCTGGGAAAAATTCACGGATAAGACCGAGCACAAAATCTTTAAGCACATCCATCCCGCCGTCCAGATACCATGCTCCGAGCAGAGCTTCAAACAAATCAGCAAGCGTCGAGTTGCGGTCATTGCCGTTATTTTCAAGTTCACCCTTGCCCATGTAGATAAAACTTCCGAGGTTCAATTTACGGGAAAACTCCGCCAGAGCCTCTTCACGCACCATAGCGGAACGCATTTTTGTCATATTGCCCTCATCTTCAAAGGGATAAAGCAAATACAGATACTCCGTCAAAATAATTTCAAGAACGGCATCCCCGAGAAATTCCAATCGCTGGTTGTCATAAGCAAGTCCGTTTTCAACCGCAAAAGAACGGTGAGTCAGTGCCGTTTTCAAAAGTGAACGATCTTTGAAATGATAGCCCAACACATTTTTTAGTCTTTCAATATCTTCCGGCATAATATTTCCTTTCTGCCGGATAATGCTGAAAAAAAGACGGCACCCCCGTCATATTTTCAGCAGTATCCGAATTTTTATACTTACAAAATGTATCATAAAAAAACGAAATTACAAATATTTTATACATAAAAGAGCGTTTTTTCAAAAAAAACAGAAAATGTTTGATATTTTTTAAGCATGTAGTTTTGACTTTTCATAAAGTTGTGCTATATTATCGGACACCAAATAAGTAGAATTTTTTTCACCCCAAAACAACACAACAAAAGGAATCAGTGAAATGATTAAAGTTGGTATCAATGGTTTCGGACGCATTGGCCGCATGGTCTTCCGCGCCGCCGTCGAAAACTTCAGCAATGACATCGAGATTGTCGGCATCAACGACTTGCTCGACCCCGACTACCTCGCTTACATGCTCAAGTATGACTCAGTCCACGGCATCTTCAAACACGACATCGCTGTTGAAGGCAACAACCTCATCGTCGATGGCAAAAAAATCCGTTTGACCGCTGAAATGGACCCCGCAAACCTCAAATGGAACGAAGTCGGTGCTGATATCGTTGTCGAATCAACCGGTCTCTTCCTCGAAGATGCAAAAGCTCGCAGACACATCGAAGCCGGTGCCAAAAAAGTTATCATGTCCGCTCCCTCCAAAGACAGCACTCCCATGTTCGTCTATGGCGTTAATGACAAAACTTATGCAGGTCAGGACATCATCTCCAACGCTTCCTGCACCACCAACTGCCTTGCACCCATCTCCAAAGTTCTCAACGACAAATTCGGTATCAAACGCGGCTTGATGACCACCATCCACGCTGCTACTGCTACCCAGAAAACCGTTGACGGCCCCTCCAAAAAAGATTGGCGCGGCGGTCGTGGTATCCTCGAAAACATGATCCCCTCCTCAACCGGTGCTGCTAAAGCTGTCGGCAAAGTTCTCCCCGAACTCAATGGTAAACTTACCGGTATGTCCGTCCGCGTTCCCACCAGCGATGTTTCTTTCGTCGACCTCACCGTTGAACTCAACACCGAATGCACCTACGATCAGATCTGCGCAGCTATGAAAGAAGCTGCTGACGGCGAACTCAAAGGCATCCTCGGTTACACCGACGAAGCTGTTGTTTCCACCGACTTCCGTGACGATGCTCGTACCTCCATCTTTGATGCCAAAGCCGGTATCCAGCTTGACGGTACTTTCGTCAAAGTCTGCTCTTGGTACGACAATGAATGGGGTTACTCCAACAAAGTCTTGGAAATGGCCCGCGTCATCGCCAAGTAATATCAGATTTTTGATTTGATTCAAAGCGAAGCCCGGAGTCATATTTAATATGATTTCGGGCTTTTTCAGTTTAATTTTTTAACACCAGGAATTTATATCATGGCTATCAACAAAAAAACCTTGAAAGATATCGAACTTGCCGGCAAAAAAGTCGTCATGCGTGTCGATTTCAACGTCCCCGTCAAAAACGGCGTCATCTCCGACGATACCCGTATCCAGGGTGCCCTCCCCTCTATCAAATACGTCCTCGAAAAAGGCGGCAAACTCATCCTCATGAGCCACATGGGCCGCCCCGATGAAAAAGGTATCACCTCCGATACCACCATGAAAATCGTCGCTGATTACCTCAGCAAACTCATCGGCAAAGATATCGTTTTTGTCGAAGATTGCGCCAACGCAGACGCACAGGTCGCCGCTATGAAAGATGGCGATATCGTCATGCTGGAAAATACCCGCTATCACAAAGAAGAACAAGCCAAATGCAAACAGAAAGACGGCGAATCCGACGAAGATTTCAAAGCACGCAAAGCCGCTCTCAAAGATGAACAGAAAAAATTGGCTGAAAAACTCGCTTCCTACGGCGATATCTACTGCAACGATGCTTTCGGTACTGCTCACCGCGCACACGCTTCAACCGCTGTCATCACCAAATACATTCCCGTTTCCGTCGCAGGTTTCCTCATGGAAAAAGAACTCGAATACCTCGGCAGTGCTGTTGAAAACCCCGTCCGCCCCTTCGTCGC
>JAZRBX010000109.1:0-2742 GCA_045635285.1 Victivallaceae bacterium | reverse complement strand
AAGCATCATTGGCAGCCGCTCCATGCTCCCTGTTTTGAGCAATATCCTTATCGAATGCCGTGATAATACCCTTAAACTCGACAGCACTGATCTTGAAATGCGTATCAGCACAGAAATTGAATGTGTTTGCGAGAGCGAAGGCTGTACCACCATCCCCGCAAAAAAACTTGCTGCTCTGGTAAGCCGTTTTTCTGCTGATGAAATTTCTTTTGATATTGATGAACTCAATCATGTCAAAATCGAATGCGGTACAGGCCGTTTCACTCTGCTCGGTCTGCCCGGTGAAGAGTTTCCCGGCGCAGTCGATATTAAAGTTGTCAAAACCGTTAAAGTTGAAGAGAGCGTTTTCAAAGCAATGCTCAACTCAATTACTTATGCAGTAAGTCCCGATGACAGCCGCAAAGTTTTGACCGGTATCCTGCTTGCCACCGGCGGAAATATGCTTACTATGGTCGCCACCGATGGCAAACGCCTCGCTTTGAATGAACGCACAGTCGAATCCGTCAGCGGTGATGACGGCGAATGTATAGTTCCTCTCAAAGCTGCAAATGAGGTCCGCCGCACTCTTGAAGGCGGTGATTTCGTCGAAATCCAGATCGGTGAAAAACAGTGCCGCTTCATCGGTCAGAATTATACTTTGACTACCAAACTTATCGACGGTAACTATCCGAATTTCCGTCAGGTCATCCCGACTGAATTCAAACGTGTCGTTGAAGTTCCTGCTGAACCTCTGCTTCAGAAAATCGAAATGGTTTCACAGGTTCTTTCCGATACCAGCAGCCATGTCGTTTTGAGTTTTGCCAATAACAATCTTGCCATCAGCGGTTCAAGTTCTGAAATCGGTGAGGGTTCTGACTCCATGAGTATTGAATATGATATGGAACCCATTGATGTTTCTTTCAATCCCGGTTTCCTTGCTGATCCTCTGAAAGTTGTAGGCATCCCCACTGTTACTGTCAAAATGAATGATCCTTTCAATCAGGTTGCTATTGAGGGTGCAAACGGATTTATTTACGTTATTATGCCCATCCGCAAAAAATAATCGGTACATCGTGTACTGAAAACAGGCGTTTTTGCTCATGCTGAAAAAGTTGTATCTGCACAATTTTCGCAATTATGAGGAAAAACGCCTTGATTTTTCCTCCCCGAAAGTTCTGCTCTGCGGTGTAAACGGTATCGGCAAGACAAATATCCTTGAAGCGATACATTATCTCGGCATCCTCCGTTCATTTAAAAATGCTCCTGTGCGTGAGATCGTGCGTAATTCATGCGACAGTTTTATCCTGATGGCGCAGTTCGAAAAAAATGGCACAGACAGCAGGATCCATATAGAACAGGCGAAAAACGGCGAACGCAGTTGTTTCCTTGACGGAGTGCCGGAAAAAAGAGCAAATGTTCTTCTGCACAGTTTCCGGTCTGTGATTTTTGCTCCCGAGGACCGTCTGCTGGTCAGCGGTACGGCGGCGGTGCGGCGCAGATTTTTTGATATAATGATCTCGCTGGATGACAATGTTTATTTAAGCGACCTTCAGCAATATAAACATGCTCTTGCCCAGAGAAATGCTCTGCTGAAAAAAAGCAATGTTCCGGCGGCGGTTTTCGCTCCGTTTGAAGAACTTATGGCTTTTCACGGAATCAGAATCATGCAGAGGCGGGCGTTGTATTGTCAAATTTTGCAGGATGAGGTCAATAAACTTGCCGGAAATGATTTGTTCTGCATTCATTATGCCCCTGATTGGAAATGTGAAGATATGCAGCATATTCAGCAGTCGCTGCGGGATTGCCGCAGTCGTGATATGCAGAAAACTTTTACGACGGAGGGCGTTCAGCTTGATGAATTTGAGTTTCAGCTGAATGGTTTTGCTATGCGAAGTTACGCTTCATCGGGGCAGACAAGGATATATTCACTTTATCTGAAAATGGCTGAATTTAATCTGTCATGTGCCAAAGGTGATGCTCCGACCGCCCTTGTCGATGATGTTACCGGAGAACTGGATGAAGCGAATAAGAATAAGTTTTATCAAATGCTTGAACGTGCGGAGCAGAGTTTTTTTACTTTTACCGAAAAGCGGCATATTTTTCCCGATCAGCAGATAATTTCATTGTAAAATTGGGATATTTTAACAGAGAAAAAGCAATAAAAAAAAGGCTGTTGCCTGTCTTTTTCAAGGTTTGGCAGCAGCCTTTAAATTATTTTTAACTTTTTGGTATTAAGATGTTTATTTAAGAAAATCTTTGATGAATTCTGACATTTGAGATTTATTGACGCACTGTTTGTGCAGAACTTTTTTGTCGCTTAAATCTGCCAGCGGAGCGGGAACGGTAGTTCCTGAAACTTCAGAAAGTTTTTTCAGCATGGCAAATTCATCATCGGCACTGCCGCAGTCCAATGCTGGGAGGACGGCAGAGGCAAATTTGTACGGAGAAGCAGTTGAGGCGATGATACACGGAGTTTCATCGTTGGTTGCTTTTTTGTACTGTTCGTAAACATTTACGGCAACTGCGGTGTGGGTATCGCAGAGGTAGTGGTATTCATTGAAAAGTTTTTTAATGGTTGCAGCGCAATCTTCATCATCGCAGAAGCCGCCGAAAAATTCCTTTTGAAGTTTTGCAAGGACATCACTGCTTACGGAATATTTGCCGTTTTCTTTCAGCTGCTTCATCAAACCGGCGATGATTTCGGGGTTGTTGTCATAGAGATGATAAAGCATTCGTTCAAGGTTGGAAGAGATCAGAATGTCC
>JAZRBX010000108.1:0-6601 GCA_045635285.1 Victivallaceae bacterium | reverse complement strand
CAAAACAGGAAGCATTGAGCGGCTGCCGATGATGCTTCCGACCTTCTGCAAAGCTTTGGCAAGTTTTTCGCGATTGACGGTAAATTTCATAGTTTTTCTCCTGATTTTCATGTTATTTTTTCATTGTATATAGTATAACATTTTTTTCCGGATAATCAAGCAAAAAAACAAAAAATAAACAAAAAAAAAATACAGCTTTACTTTCTTTCGCAGTGAAAGGAAGCAACAAAGAAAGCTGTTTCCTTTACTTTCTCAAGAAAGTAAAATAAATAAACAACAAAAAAATAAGTTGGGAAAAATAAAGCGAACATAAAAGTCTTTGTAAAAAGGATAGGAGGGGTTCGGGGAGGAAAGGAAAAGAAACTTTCTTCAGAAAGTTTTTTCCTTTCCTCCCCGAAAAAATCACTTCATCTTTTGAAAAGGCATAAGAACTCTGTCCAGTACGCCTTGGGTAAGGGAGATTGCCATGCCGTAATTGGTGATGGGGACTCCGCGGGAGGCGGCACTTTGGATACGGGAGATATTTTCACGGCGGTTAAGCATACAGCCGCCGCAATGGATTACCAGTGCGTATTTTTCGAGGTCGGCGGGATAATCATGTCCTGCATAAACTTCGACGGAAAGTTTTTTGCCGGTATATTGCTGTATAAGGCGTGGGATTTTAACTCTGCCGATGTCGTCTTCTGCGGCGTGGTGGGTACAGCCCTCTGCGATAAGGATGGGGTCCCCGTCCTGCAAATCATTGATTGCATAAGCACCTTTTGCCATCAACGGCAGATCGCCTTTCAAGCGGGAAAATAAAATACTGAAAGTTGTGCAAGGGATATTTTGCGGAGTTTCTGCGGTAATTTTTTTAACGACCTGAGAATCACAAATAACGAGCGACGGCGGATTTTTCATATTTCCGAGAGCGGTTAAGTAATCGTTTTCTTTGACAACGGTAACCATACAGTCATGGTCAAGAAGATCTCTTATTGTCTGCACCTGCGGCATAATAAGTCTGCCTTTCGGGGCCTCAATATCAATCGGGGTTATGAGAATGATTTGCGAATGCGGTTTAACCAAATCTCCGGCAAGCGGCACATTGCCGATGAAATCTTCAGGAGCAAGTTTTATCAAAGTCTGTTTGAGCAAAACCATGGTACGCTCACGCTCTTTTTTATCCAAACTGTTGATTTGCAAAACATTATCTATCCCCATTGATTTTATTTCATCAAGAATTTGTGCCGGCACTTGATACAAATCAATTTTGTTGAATACAACGGCAACTGGGCGTTTATCATCTATACATTTCTGCAGAAATTTTTTGTCCGTATCACCGAAATCATTTCCGTTTGCAACCCAGATGATAATATCCGCACGGCGGTAAACAATATCATTTTTCTTCATCCGCTCCATGCCAAGTTCAGTCGTATCATCAAAACCTGCACTGTCAATGAAAAGTACCGGACCTATCGGCAGAAGTTCCATAGCTTTTTCAACTGCATCAGTAGTAGTGCCTTCTTTATCGGAAGTTATTGATACCGACTGGTTTGCAATCAAATTCAACAGACTTGACTTACCTGCATTGACTTTGCCGCAGAGAGCGATTTGCAAGCGGAGAGATTTGGGAGCTGATGTATTCATTTTTTCACCGTTTCGATATAATCATCGCAAATGACGATGCGGCGTTCTTTGTAAAGCATACCGATAAGCTGTTTGAATGTTTTTTTACTCATATTGAAAATTTCATAAATTTCAGCAGGCGGAGTTTTGCTGTTTACTGCGATGCGTCCGTTGGGAGCGGAAGAGATTATTTCAAAAACTTTTTCTTTCTGCGAAACAACTCCTGCAAAACCGCTGCGGCGCATGGCAAAATCAATTTTGCCGTCATCACGGATTTTGACCGCATATCCTGTAATGCTGTCGCCGATTTTCAACTCCTGAAAAACCTGATCAAAATAGAGCATCCCTGTAAATTGTCCGTCTGCAATGACCTGTAACCCTTTGGCATTTTCACCGAAAACAGTCAACTGCATCGCCTGACCGACTTTGACAGAGGCGGGATCTCCATGAAGAATTCTCCCGAAAATATTGCTGCCGATAAGTCTGCCGCTCAATTCATCAAAAAGAATTTTGACCACATAATGTTCATTCTGACGCATTCTCTGATTCTGGTGTTTGAACGGTACAAACAAATCTTTCTCCAATCCCCAGTCAAGAAATGCCCCTATCGATGAAGCCCCGACACAAAGAAGATTCACAATATCTCCGACTTTACCGAATGGGTGCAAAGTAGTTGCAACTTTTCTGTCTTCAGAGTCAAGATAAACGAAAACTTCGATGTCATCGCCGTTTTTCATATCTTCCGAAACATATTTTTTCGGCAAAAGCACAGTTTCTTCGCCGTCAGGATCTTTCAAATACGCACCGAACTCGACGAATTTCACTGCCTTTAAAATATTGTAATCACCGATTTTAAGCATTGCGTACTTCCTCTCCGATCAATGTTACACTGGCAGGACGGATGATTCTGACTTTGACCACATCGCCGGGTTTTGTCCCCTCCAACGGGTCAAAATTCACCACCCAGGAAGTAGATGTCCTGCCGCAAAGGCGTTTGCTGTCCGTTCTGCTCGGTCCTTCGACCAGAACTTCCTGAACCGTACCGGTAAGTTTGCTGATTTCACAATTTGTCTGTTCCGTGAGCAATGCCAGCAATATCTGATTGCGTTCCTCTTTCACTTTCTGCGGTATCTGATCAGGCATGACAGCGGCTTTCGTCCCCTCCCTCGGAGAGTATTTGAAAATAAAACCGTTGGTGTAACCGACTTTGGCAAAAAGCGATCTTGTCGCCTCAAAATCCTCCTCCGTTTCACCGGGGAAACCGACAATTACATCGGTGGAAAAAGTTATATCAGGAACAGCCTCACGCATAGCAAGGACTTTTTCGTAATAACTCTCTGCTGTGTACTGACGGTTCATCGCCTTCAGAATACGGTTTGAACCTGACTGCAGCGGCAGATGAACATTGTGGCAGACTTTGGAACAATCAGCCATAGCTTTGATGAGTTTATCATTGAAGTAACTGACATAAGGCGAAGTGAAACGTATTCTCTCCAAGCCGTCGATACTGTTCATTTCATACAGCAAATCGGCAAATGGCGAAATCCCCTCCTGCGGCGGACGGGTATCTCCGTTCAATCCGAAAGCGGCAACATTCTGACCGAGCAGCATGATCTCTTTGACTCCGCTTGCCACCAATTCTCTCGCCTCCTGCATCACATCGGAAATACTGCGGCTGATCTCCCTGCCCCTGACATACGGCACAATGCAGTAAGAACAGAAACGGTTGCACCCTCTGGTAATGGCAATAAAAGCGGAATAGGGATTCACCGTGTTTTTATCAATATAATGCACACCCATTTCATCAAGCACCTCTTCCGACTGATCGGTGAGCGATAATTTCTGACGCTCCTGCAAAATATTTTCAAGCACTTCCGGAAGTTTATGAAGCTGTCCTGTCCCAAGCACAAAATCAAGGTGCGGAACAGTTTTCAGAAGTTCATCTTTTTTGTTCTGCGCCATACACCCCATAACACCGATAACGGTATGCGGACGGTTTTTCTTGATTTTGGACATGAACCCGAGTTTGCCGATCGCCTTTTTCTCTGCCTGCTCGCGGACACTGCATGTATTAAAAAGGATAATATCAGCCTTGTTTTCATGATCTGTGATCTCATATCCGCGTTTGGCAAGCATCCCTGCCATGGCTTCAGAATCACGCATATTCATCTGGCAGCCGTAAGTTTTTATAAATACTTTCATCATTCTCCTTTGCTGACGATATGGCGGGTATTAACAGAATAAAAATCGCCTCTGCCGCCCTTGCGTTCACAAGTCAAAAGTCCTGAATGCAGAAGTTTCTGCAATATTTCCTGTGCCTCTTTGACAGAAACTGAACAACATTCAGCAATGTCCTGCAAAGTTCCCGGACGGCGACGCACAAGTTCAACTACGGCATTGATAGCATCAGTCATCTCAATTTCCGAACAGAGAGAAGAACTTTTGTAACGGAAAGGTCCGACCGCCTCCACCGGAACAAATTTTTCAAACTGCTCAATGAAACGCCCTGTATTTGCCGCACTTGAAGCCGTCAGATCCTGCAAGACTCCGGGACGGTCAAGAGAATTGAGCTGAACTTTGGAAATTTTCATCTGTTTGACAATGGAAACAAAACGCTCAATGGATTCATCAGAATCATTCACACCGGGAACGATAAAAAGTTCCAGCACGACCTCATTGTTGAACTGCTGTGTAAATTTAGTAAGTTTACTGCAAAAATCATCAAAATCAACACCGTCAACAGGTCGATTGACTGCTTCAAATTCATCTTTATTTGAAGCATCAAGCGACGGTATAACCAGATCTGCCGCATCCAGTTCATGCCAGATTTTTTCATCGCACAAAGCAAGAGCATTGGTCAGCAGACAAAGTTTATATTGAGGGAAACGGCGTTTGATTTCCGATGCGACATAGCCGAAACGGCTGTTCAAAAGCGGTTCGCCAGCCCCCGAAAAAGTTATCCAGTCGATCGGCGCCTGATTGCGGGCAAAAAAACATTCCAGTTCAGCCAGCACTTCGTCGGCATTGACATATTCTTTGCGTTCGGCAGTAAGTTCAGTAGTTGCCCCCGCTTCACAATAAATACAATTCAATGAACATATTTTCGGTTTGACCAAATCAACACCAAGCGAACGCCCAAGACGACGCGACGCCACCGGACCGAAAACATATTTCAAATCGGAAACAGAACTTCCGCTCATTGCTTAATCCTTTATCATCATTTGTTTAAACCAAATCAAACCGCCCGATTTATCTTTCAGGCATACCTGCAAAAATTTACCGCCGTTTTCTCCGTTTCTGCAAATGCTTTCAATCACAAAATCGCAGTCGGAATCAACCGAACGCACCGGCAGAAACATTTTTAATTCAGAATACAATCTCCGCGAAACAGTATCAGCTTCACGGTTGTTTCTGAACATTATCCGTATATCTCCCGCTTTCTGCGGAAAAATCTTTATCGAAAGTTCTGTTGAAATGAAATTGACCGCCTCCGCAAATGTTACAGCATCTTCATCGCTGATTTTTATTTCAACGACTTTTTCGGGAGGAGTCCCATCGGTCAGAGTACGGCACCCCGCCACCGAAACAACTGAAAATATCAGCAGAAAACAAATTATTCCGTTACTTCTCTTCAACATCTTTGCCGGTCCAACAGAAAGTACAGATTTTTTCTTTTTCGACACCGATAGCGGCAATGAGTTTGTCCAATTCCTGGAATTTCAATGAGGTCAAATTCAACTCTTTACGGATCTCCTCAACCATGGCATTGTATTTTTCTGAACCGAAAACAGTATATTCCCGAATAACATCATCTGTAAGTTCACCCTGATTGAGCCGCAATATCGCACGCCGTGCCGCCAGATCCAATTCAGAACGGGAACGGCTGAAATTCAAAAATTTGCAGCCGAAAACCAGCGGAGGACATGCAGAACGCATGTGAACTTCCTTCGCACCTCTGGCAAGCAGAAACTTTACAGTATCTTTAAGCTGTGTACCGCGTACGATCGAGCCATCGCAGAACAAAACACGCTTGCCTTCAATTTTTTCCTGGATCGGAATGAGTTTCATGTGAGCGACAAACTCACGCATACGCTGATTCTGCGGCATGAAAGATCTCGCCCATGTCGGAGTGTACTTGACAAAGGAACGCTCATAAGGCTTGTGTTTGGCGTTGGAATAACCGACAGCATGAGCAATACCCGAATCCGGGATGCCGCATACAGAATCAATTTCCACATCATCATCATACGCCATACTTGCACCATTGCGGTTGCGGGCACATTCAGCATTGACGCCTTCATAAATAGATGAGGGATAACCGTAATAAACCCAGAGAAATGCACAGATTTTACAGGTGTCGCCGGGGGCTTTTTTCTGCACAACTTTTTCGCTGTCAATGACTACGATTTCTCCGGGGCCGAGTTCATATTTAAGTTTGTAGCCCAGATTCGGGAAAGCGGTACTCTCCATAGTAACCGCAAAACCGCCCTCTTTTTCTCCGATGATCACGGGAGTTCTGCCGTAACGATCCCTGGCGGCATATATTTTATGATCGGCAAGAATGAGGATGGAACAGGAGCCGTCGATTTGAGATTGAGCGTAAGCAATTCCCTCTTCGATTGAATTTTTTTCATTGATCAAAGTTGCCACGACTTCAGTCGGATTGAATTCACCGTTATTCATCTCTGAATAATGCGACATGCCGCGATTGAATGCACGTTGAGCAAGTGCTTCAATATTATTGAGTTTGCCGACTGTTGCAATGGCGTAACTTCCCAGATTGGAATAAATCGTCAGCGGCTGATCTTCAAGATCACTGATAATACCGATACCGGCATTGCCGTGAAAAAGGTCTATTTCATCATCAAATTTGGAACGGAACGGGGAATTGGTAATATCGTGAATACGGCGGATTATTCTGCCGTTTTCATTGCATACTGCCATACCGCCGCGTTTGGTACCGAGATGGGAATGATAATCTGTTCCGTAAAAAATA
>JAZRBX010000107.1:0-1576 GCA_045635285.1 Victivallaceae bacterium | reverse complement strand
GATATTAAACAACTTTTAGGGAGAGCTTGAAAATGTTGAAAAAATTATGGAAACAACTCCGTTCCGACTGGATCAGAGTTTGTATGGCACTGCTTTTCGCATCTTTGATATATCTTTTGCGTTCAGATGTTTTCTCAACGGAAAAAAAGAGCAGAGAATTTACAAATATTCCGGTCAAACTCTCCTTTGCCGACCCCAAAATGGTCAACCTCGGCGACAAAAAATACACCGTCAGCATCACAGTTGAAGGCTCGGCACAGCGGATAAATGAACTTACTCCCGATAAATTTGATGTAAATGTTGTGATCAACTCAACCCATTTCGTTGACGGTCTGGTAAAAATAACAGAAAAAAATATCGAATGCCCTATCGGTATAAATATCAAAGAAATCAAACCGAACAACATCGCAGTCAATCTTGATACTATTGAAAGCAAAAAAGTCAAAGTTCTTCCGACATGCAATGAACAAAATCTTTCAGCAGACTATGCCGTTGAAAAAATCATCCTCTTTCCCGATGAAGTCATGATTTCCGGTCCTGCTTCAAAAATCAAAAATATCACATCAGTAAAAACCAATGAAATTCCGCTCGATGATTCCGTCCCCGAATTCAGTTATGTCGTGGATTTCCCCGCACAACAGGATATAACCATAACTCCGTCAAAAGTAAACTGTCAGGTCGTGATATTTCAAAAATCAAAACGCAAAGTTCTGAAAAATGTTCCGGTTTCAATTCTGACTGCCAACAACAATAAACAAAATTTTGAGTTCACTCTCGCACCGTCAACAGTTCAAATCGAAATTTCCGGACCCTACCTCCGTGTAAATTCCGCCTCGGCACAGGATTTTGAAATATTTGTCGATGTCAGCAATATTGCCACTCCCGGTGTCTATCAGCTGCCTATCCTTGGTATGCCGAAATCAAAAGATTTGAAAATACATTCACTCACACCTCTACAGCTTCAACTTACGGCAAAGCAGAAAAATCAATAACGGTTTATAACTGTCGGTGATTCGGCACTGATGTACTGCATACGGCTGATAAATTCATCCATAAGCTGATTTTGAACATCGGGTGTTTTTTCATCAGGGGCGTAAAATATGTGATCTTTGAATATTCCGAATCCAACAAACTGCAGGATTCCCCTGTGGATGGGATTGAGTATTTCAGTAATATCTCCGTGAATTCCGCCGGGACGGAAACTTTCTTCATCTTCATCAGATACGATAGAGAGCAAAGTCCTTTTGCCTCTGAAAAAGCCGTTTTCGTAAATATTTATGCCGCCGTAAATCCGTCCGAGGGCAAAAGTTTTATCAACATACCCTTTTAAAACCGCAGGCATCGAAAAGTGCCGCAAAGGAAATTGCCATAACAAAAAATCACATTTTTCAAGTTTGGCTATCTCTTTTTCAATATCGGGATTGAATTTTTTATTGGCGGCAGCGTAACGCTCCTCTTTTTTCTGGCAGAAAAAATCTTTGTCCGCACATTCAGTGAAATTCCCTCTGTCCGATACCGGATCGAAATTATCGCAGGTAAGTTCCGTCGTTTCGAGGTTGAATCCGCCCTGTTCAAA
>JAZRBX010000106.1:0-4124 GCA_045635285.1 Victivallaceae bacterium | reverse complement strand
TAAATAACTTTTTCATATTCAACCTCTTATAATAATTTATGACAAAAAAACAAAATTTATTTTGTTTACTTTACCACAAACAAGTACATTTTGCAAGTGTATTTTTATATTTTTTGCGCAACTGCCGTAATAATTATTTTTACAATAAAGAAAGTTTTTTTTGAGAAGTGAAAAAGAGGACTGCTGCAAAACGTTATGTTTTGCAACAGCCCCCATAAAATGGTTTTACTGTTTTTTATTTAACAATATCGCGGTAAGCATCCCATTTGGGATCATTTTCAAATGCTGAACGGCAATAGTCTTTCATGGTCATTTTGGCGGCGGCGGCTTCGTCGAGGATAACGACGCAATCAGGATGCAGCTGGATGGCTGAACCGGAAATCATGGAAGTCATCGGACCTTCGAGAGCCTTTGAAATAATATCGGCTTTGCGTTCACCGGTAACGAGCATGAGAAGTTTTTTTGCATCGAGGACAGTACCGACACCCATAGTCAAAGCACGGCTGGGCATTTTTTCGCCTTTGGCTTCGTCAAAGTAAGGTCCGTTCTGTACCATGGTAACAGGAGTCAGGTTGACGGCACGGGTACGGCTGGACCAGTCGGAGAAAGGTTCATTGAAACCGATATGACCGGAAAGACCGATACCGAGAAGCTGGAGGTCGACGCCGCCTGCCTCTTCCATCATTTCTTCATAACGGGCACATTCAACTTCGAGGTCTTCGGCGACGCCGTTTTCGAGATGAGTGTTGCGTTTGTCGATATTGATACGGTCGAAGAAGTGGTAGTTCATGTAGTAGCGGTATGAATTGCGGTCTTCTGCGGGCAAACCGACATATTCATCGAGGTTGAAAGTTTTGCAGAGAGAGAAATCGAGATTCATTTCTGCAAGTTTGTGATAAAGATTTTCCATAGTTGCGCCGGTGGCGAGACCGAGAGTCAGGTTCGGTTTTGCGTTCAAAGCGTCAGCGATGATTGCGGCTGCGAGTTTTTCAGCAGTTTCGGCATTTTTGCAAATGACAATATCCATTTTTTACTCCTTTCGGGTTGATTATTTTTTAAGGTTTTTGAAATATTCGATAGTGGCGTCCATACCTTCGTTAAAGTCATATTTATGGACAAAACCGGTGCTTTTGAGTTTATCAATGCTTGCCATGGAGTGTTTGACATCACCGGGGCGTTCGGGCAGATAAACGATATTTGAAGAAGAATTGACTTTTTCTTTGATGCGTTTGACCAGATCGTTGATAGTTATTTTACCGCCGTAAGCGATATTGTAAACGCCGGTAAATTCATGAGTTGCCATAAAAACATTGGCTTCAACAATGTCTTTGACATAGATAAAATCCCGTGTCTGCTCTCCGTCGCCGAAAATTGTAATATCTTCATTGGCAACAGCTTTGGCAGTAAAAATCGGAATTGCCGCCGCATACGCACTCTTCGGGTCCTGACGGGGACCGAAAACATTGAAGTAACGCAGACAGGCAGTCTGCAAACGCCCTGTTTGAGTAAACATATTGCAATAATATTCACCGTCAAGTTTAGTGATGGCATAGGGACTTTTGGGTTCGGGGATCATGATTTCACGCTTGGGCATTTCAGGATTGTCGCCGTAAATTGCGGCACTGGTCGAAAAACAGAGTTTTTTGACTTTGGCTTCAGCGGCTTCTTCAAGGACATTGATCATACCGAGGTTATTGATTTTGATACATTCGTCGATTTTGAACATTGATTCGGGTACGCTGATCATTGCGGCAAGATGAAAAACATAGTCCACGCCCTGCATTGCCTCTTTGACGGCGGCACGGTCGCAAATATCGCCTTCGATGAATTTGACATCCAGACCGTCAAGATTTTTTTTGTACCCTGAACGCAGATTATCGAGGACAACGACATCGGCTTTGCCCTGAAAATATTCTGCGATATGACTTCCGATGAATCCGGCACCGCCGGTAATGAGAACTTTCATAAACTTGTTCCTTTTATAATTCTTTGACAATTTCCTGAACTTTGAACTTCATGGCATCCATTTGTTCTTCAATCGATTCAACCAGTTTGAACTGGGTATGACAACGATCGAGATTATGACCTGCACGGTGAGTTTTGAAATAAACATCACCGTCAAGATAATCTGTAAGGAAACGGATACCGATTTCCATAGTAATTAATTTACCGGCAAACGGCAAAAATTCAAGTTCAGTTTCATTCAAAAATCCGTTTCCTCCGGTGAGATAACCGCGAAGCAGAGCCTCAAACATTTCAAAACGCATTGTAACTTTGCTCAAATCAACTTCATCTTCAAGCGCGGGACTTGTGCCGGTGCGGATCATGTCGCCGAAGTCGTAATGGGCAAGTCCGGGCATAACTGTATCAAGGTCGATAACACAAATGCCTTTGCCGCTGAAATCGTCGATAAGAACATTGTTAAGTTTTGTATCATTGTGTGTAATGCGTTCAGGGATAAGACCTTGAGCATGAAGATCGAGCAGAACTCCGCAATCATCTCTGCGGGACATGACAAAATCGATTTCACGCTGAACATCTTTGACACGATTGCATTTGTCAAGTTTTATGCTTTCTTCCAACGCAGCGAGGCGTTTGGGAGTATTGTGGAAATCGGCGATAGTTTCAAAAAGTCTGCCGCCTGCAATATCCACGAGATCTCCCTGGAATTTGCCGAAAGCCTTTGCCGCTTCAAATGCCTGCACGGGAGTTTCCAGAACATCATAGGTACGGCAGTTTTCAACAAAAAGGTAACAACGCCAGTAATTGCCGTCATCATCTTTGTAACAGTTTTTGCCGCAAACAGTTCTGACTACCTGCAAAGTATTTCTTCCGGTTCCGTTTTTAGCAGCGAGGTGTGAAGTTACCCGTTCAACATTTTCCATAAGTTTGAACGGATCTTTAAAAATATTGTGATTGATCCGCTGAATGGTATAATGCACCACAGTTCCCGCCTGATAAAAAGCCGCCTGATAAGTATCATTAATGTGCCCCGTCCCGAAAGGAACTGCGATTATAAAATCGCCGTAAATCACAAAATGTGAACAAATTTCTTTCAAATCGTATTTCATTTCAAACCTCAATCAAAAAGTTTTTCGGGATAAATTCCGTCAGAGATCAAGCCTTTGAGTTTTTTCTGTACTTCGGGTTTGTCATCCTGATAAGTAATGCCGAACCATGCAGATTCAGAGATCAGCACTTTGGCAGTACAGCAGCCTTTTTTGACCAGAGTATCAACTACGGCAGGAATATAAAATTCGCTTTTAAGTTCTGTTCCCTTCGCTTTGAGGAACTCAACAAAAAGTTCTTCAAGGTAATCAAAAACCGTATCCTGAAATCCCCACATATTCATCGAAACGACAGTATCTCCCGGAAATTCGATCTCTTCTCCGTCATCCATACAGCTGAAATATTTGCCGTTGCGGGTAATGATTTTGGTATGTTCAACCACATTTGCAAGATTGCCGTCGGAGTCGATATCGCAGATACCTCTTGAAACAGAACCGTTTTCAGAAACGGTATTTTTCATCATAAAACCGCACATTGCAAATTCATTTCTGCCGCCGTTGACAAGGAAATCCCCGACTTTTTTGTAACCGTCACGACCGTAGAAATCATCAGCATTAATCAAAACGAAAGGACCTTTGACCACATTTCTTGCAGCATAGACCGCATGACCGGTTCCCCACGGTTTGACTCTGCCTTCGGGGACGCTGAATCCCTGCGGCAGATCATCGAGAGATTGAAAAGCGTATTCCACGGGAATATATTTTTCATATTTGCTGCCGATTTGAGCTTTGAAAACATCTTCAATATCACGGCGGATAATAAAAACAACTTTTCCGAAATTGGCACGGATCGCATCAAAAACAGAATAATCCATCAGAGGTTCACCATTCGGCCCCATAGGGTCAAGCTGTTTCAAACCGCCATAACGGCTTCCCATGCCTGCGGCAAGCAGAACGAGTGTCGGTTTCATAAAATTTTCCTTTCCTTATATTCAAGTTCAAGTTGATTCACGGATTATCAAATCACAGCGCACGACCTCATTGGGCACTCTGACTGCGCCGGAAAATTGGGATTCAAGCATTTTGCCCGCACTCACGCCGAGCTGCATCAAATGC
>JAZRBX010000105.1:0-17879 GCA_045635285.1 Victivallaceae bacterium | reverse complement strand
CCTCTGCCGGAGTCGGCACATTCAACGAGCAGAAAATCTCTGTCGCAGGAAATTTTCAACAGCAAAGTTCCGCCGTTGACCGTTGCCTGCAAAGCATTTTTGATAATATTGTAAAAAAGCTGTTTAAGCTGGGTCGCATTGCCCATGATATGAGGCACATTTTCGGGAAATTCACATTTGAGTTCGACCTGACGCTGTTCGATCTCCCGACGCATGAAATTCAAAGTTTCTATCAGAAGTTTATCCGGATAAACTTGCGTGAACTGCCCCTCTCCCGGACGGATAGCTCCGAGAAATTGAGTAATAATACTGTCCAGACGCTCAACTTCCGCCCGACAGCATTCAATCATTTCCGCCGCCTCATTTTCGGCAAGGAAGCCCGGTTCTTCAGCGGCTTTTTCCAATAACTGCAAATTAAGATAAAGACTGTTGAGCGGATTGCCGATCTCATGAGCGACAGAACCTGCAAGCATAGCGATCTGTTTATTTGTTTCGGTTTTGAGATCGTGCATAGTTTCGGTGCGTTCTTTGGTAACGTCATGGATAACTACTGCCGCCATTCTGGCATCTTCTTCAAGCGGGACCAGACAGAATTGGATAAATCTTGTTTCGGGGTAGGAAATTTCTATTTCCTGACGGGAAACACGCAGCCATTCATCCTCATCATCATCCAGAATGCGCCGCCAGTTGACGCCGCGGAGAAATTGTGACAGACGCACCTCCTTCAAATTCTCGGGCAGACCGAGCAGAGATGCCGCCGCCTGATTGTGGTAACGGATATGAAGTTTGCGGTCAACGATCAAAATCCCCTCCTCAATGGAGTTGAAAACAGTTTCAAAAAATCCCCTTTCACGGGAAAGACGCAAAATATATGCCTGACGGCTGCCGGGGTCCAAAGCCTCCGCCTTTTCAATAAAACGGTCAAGAAATGATTTTTTACTCATGATACTGCCTCTGACTTTTTTGATTTTACAGCTTTCTGCTCCTCACGACGGCGGATGAAAAAGGATTGGAATTGGGTTTTACATTCATTTTCAAGCACACCGCCGCAGCTTTCGACCTGATAAAGCAATGCACTGTTGCGAAGCAAAGACAGCGCATCTGCTCCTGAACGTTTGTCGCAAAGACCGTAAACAACCTTTTTCAAATGTGCATTGACCATAGCTCCGCCGCACATGACACAAGGTTCTTTGGTAACATAAATCGTAACATCCGACAGCCGCCAATCGCCGATGATCGAACTTACTTTGCGAATGAGCAATACTTCCGCATGAGCGGTGGCATCATGCAGTTGTTCCATGCGGTTGTGTTCAGATGCGATAACTTTTCCGTCAAGCACCGCGACAGCACCGACAGGGATTTCATCCTCTGCGGCAGCTTTCTCTGCTTCAAGAACAGCAAGTTTCATAAAATCTTCATCGCTCATGCTTTTTCCCTTCGCAAAAATTTTCAGACAAAGTGCCTGTACAAAAACATCCGACAGACAAAATTTCCTGCAGATCCTGCACAAAAACAGAGAATATCAGCACGCATAATGCAATACTGATACTCTCTGTGATTTTCGATAATGCCCGCAAATATCAGCAATTCCATAATTCCGTTCAGAAACGGAAACAATAAATTCTGACGCAATCGGGCGCCGATCATTTTCAGACCTCTTTGTAGATAAGCACGCCGTTATGACCGCCGAAGCCGAGGTTGATATTGAGAGCGGTGCGGACATTTTTCTCTTTGGCAACATTGGGAGTGATGTCCAGATCGCATTCGGGATCGGGGGTTTCATAGTTGATAGTCGGAGCGATGACCTTGTTGCGGATAGTTTCGATACAGGCGATGGATTCGAGTGCGCCTGCTGCTCCGAGGCTGTGGCCCATAGTACCTTTGGTACTGGAAACGCTGACTTTGTAAGCGTAGTCGCCGAATGCTTTTTTGATTGCCAGAGTTTCATATTTGTCATTGAGAGAAGTTGAAGTACCATGAGCATTGACATAATCAATATCTTCGGGATTCAAACCTGCGTGGCCGAGAGCCATTTTGATAGCGGCGGCGGCACCTTCGCCTTCGGGATGGGGGGAGGTGATATGATAAGAATCGCCGGTTGCACCGTAACCGATAACTTCAGCGAGGATATTTGCACCGCGTTTTTTGGCGTGTTCATATTCTTCAAGGATGAGAACGCCTGCACCTTCACTCATAACGAAACCGTCACGGTCGGCATCAAAGGGACGGCTGGCGTGCAGAGGATCATCATTGCGCTGACTCATGGCTTTCATGGCACTGAAACCGGCAAGGCCGACCTGTGAAATACTTGCTTCAGAACCGCCGGCAAGCATGACATCAGCATCGCCGCGTTTGATCATCCACATAGCTTCACCGATTGAATGAGTACCGGTGGCACATGCTGTAACCAGACCCATATTGGGACCTTTGGCTCCGCAGAAAATAGAGATATTGCCGGAAGCAAGGTCGCCGATCATCATCGGGATCATCAAAGGAGAAACTCTGGAAGGTCCGCGTTCGTGCAGAGTACGGATCTGTTCGGTCAGAGTGATAAGACCGCCGATGCCGCTGGAAACGAGAACGCCGACGCGGGCGGGATCGATTGAACTTTCAGCAATATTTGCGGGCAAACCTGCATCCTGCAGAGCCTGAATTGCCGCACATACTGCCAGCTGACAGAAAAGGTCCAAACGCTTGGCTTCTTTGAAAGAGATGTACTTTGACGGGTCAAAATCTTTGATCTCTCCGCCGATCTGTGTGCGGTATTCTGTGGTATCAAAGCGGGTGATTCTGCCGAGGCCGCAGCGGCCGTTGACCAGAGAATCCCAGAAACTTGTTACATCCTGACCTACGCATGAAAGTGCACCGCGGCCGGTTACAACAACTCGTCTTTCGTTCATATTTTTTCTCCGATTATAAATTTAAGTTTTCTTAAAACTGTATATTCAAACCTTTTGTAATATACATTGTTTTTATCAAAACACAAGCACCATGCCGAAAAAAAGATGAAATTCTGTAAAATTTGCCCGAAAAATTCAAAAAAAAGCTCTGAATCAAAGGTTGCAGCCGAATAAATTTTCTTCAATTTTTCAATTGCAGTTTTTTTGCTCTTGCCTCTTGCAAAAAACACAAGCAATGCTATATTGCATTCACGAAATGTTCTATTAATTATAAATATATAAGGGATTTTTGTAACATTATGAAACTCAAAGTATTAAGTATTTTCTCCGGAATAATGCTCTTTGCCGTCTGCCTGAACGGCGCACCCATCGAAATCCGCAAAAGCGTCGAAGCCAACCCGACTCTCGCCATACGCTATGTCAATGTTTCATCCGCCCAGCAGCAGGAAATAAATTCCATGTTCCGTGCCGCAAACTGGTTCAACATTACCAACGGAGGCAGTGCTGATTTTGATCTTGAAATCCGTCAGGGGCAGCAGCTCGGATACCTTTTCCGTGCAGGCTCTGAACGCAAAGGAGTCCGCAGTTCCATTCCCGGCGGCAATGACCACGAACGGGCGAAATATCTGGTCGATTTTGTACTGGAAGATGCTTTCAATCTGCCGCCTCTGTGCCGCACAAGGATCGCATTTTCCATGGGAGGGAGCATTGACAAACGCAATATTTATATCGCCGACATCGACGGTAAACGCATCAAGCAGATCAGCCGTTTCAGTTCACTCTGCGTTGAGCCGAGTTTTTTCCCCGACGGCAAATCCATCGCTTACAGCAAATACAACCGCAGCACCATGGACATCGTGCAGACATCCTTTTCACCTTACCGCAGCCGCAGATTGTCTGCTTTTGCGGGATTGAATACCGGTGCGGCGATCGACCCGACAGGAAGATATATGGCTCTCATCCTGAGCAAAGATAAACAGGTAGAACTCTACATCAAAGCCATCGAAACAAGCACCATGCGCCGCCTGACTTATGACAAAGGTGTTGAAGCCTCTCCCTGTTTCAGCCCCGACGGCAGACAGATTTGCTACCTCTCCGATGTATCCGGCAGACCTGAACTCTACGTCTGCAACCTCAACGGCAGCGGCAACCGCAAACTTCCGAGCATCGGCAGAGAGGCCCTGACTCCCGACTGGTCCGCCGACAACAAAATCGTCTACATCACCAGAATCGACGGCGAATACCGCATTGCCATCCTCGACCTCAATAAAAATATCAATGAGCTTGTTCCCAATCTCACCGGCCGCTGGGAATCTCCCTCATGGGCTCCCGACAACCGTCATATCGTCTGCAGTCAGACTTCAAACGGCGGACGCTCATCAAGTTTGTATATCATTGATACATGGACGGGCAAAAAGCGTCAGCTTTTCCGCAGCGGCAATTACTTTTCAACCCCGAACTGGTCAAGAAAACCTGTTGAATAATGCAGCTTGAAGAATATTTACACTCTCTGGAAACTTTCGGGATCAAGCTCGGTCTGTCGCAGACAACCGAACTTATGACCCGTGCCGGTTACTGCCCTGACCCCGGAAAAAAACCTTATTTCATCCACCTCGCAGGAAGCAACGGCAAAGGTTCAACCGGTGCCATGCTGCAGAAAGCTCTCTGCAATGCAAATTTCAAAACCGGATTTTATACCTCTCCGCATCTGGCATCTTTCAATGAGCGTTTCAGAATCAACGGAGAAATGATTTCCGATGATGAACTTGAAGAGGAATTTCAAAAACTCCTCCCCCATGCCGAAGCAATGAAAAAAGAGGGGAAATTTGTTACTTATTTTGAATTTACAACCGTACTTGCTCTCGGATATTTTCTGCATCAAAGTACAGATTTTGTCATCTGGGAAACCGGCATGGGCGGCAGATTTGATTCGACCAACGTGGTAACTCCCGCAGTTTCGGTAATCACCAATATCGCACTTGAACATTGCCAATATCTCGGCGATACTCTCGGCAAAATCGCCTTTGAAAAAGGCGGCATCATCAAAGAAAATGTGCCGGTTTTCTGCGGGATCATGCCCGATGAAGCACTTTCGGTATTAAAGGGGATCGCCGCTGAAAAAAATGCACCATTCAACGCAGTTTATGAAGATTTCACACCTGCAGAACAGAAAAAAAGAAATATCCTCAAAACTCCGTCGGGAGAAGTTGAACTTGCTCTGTACGGCAGTATGCAGAGAAGAAATTTCACTCTCGTTTACCATGTTCTGCAATATTTGAGTTCTGCTTTTCAAATTGATTTCAGTGATATGCTCAATGCCATGAAGCATGTTTCATGGCCCGGCAGACTGCAGTTACTGCCCGACGGGACTGTGCTTGACGGCGGACATAATCCCGACGGGATAAATGCTCTTGTCGAAGGTTTGACTGAACTTTTCCCGAATGAAAAATTCAGTTTTGTTTTCGCCTCATTTGAGGACAAGGACACCCGGAAATGTCTTGAACAACTCATTCCTGCTGCCAATGATTTTACTTTTGTGCCGCTTGATTGTGATTTCCGTCCGAGCTGTCCTCCTGAACGTTTGCAGAAAATGCTTTCCAAACTTGATGGAAATTTCAAAAATATCAAACTTTGCAATTCTCTGAAACAGGTTCTTGACAATGAAAAAAATACCTGCCGCAGAGTCATTTGCGGTTCACTTTATCTGCTCGGAGAATATTTCTCCTGCTGCGGCAATGACATTTTAAAGAAAATTTAACAAGGAGTTTATATATGACCAAAGATATCAATATCTCGCTCAAAAATCCCGAAAACGCACCGCCTCCCGTTGCCCCGATGGTAATTTTGCAGGATCAATCAATACTGCCGTACAACCTTGCTTCCATCATTGTTGAGAACAGCAACCTTGCCGCCTGCAACGAAGGGCTTTCCCACGGCAGACTGATCGCCGCTTTCCCCGAAATGCCGGACAAAGAAGATTTCAAAGAAGCCAAAGAAATAAAAGGCTCTTTTGCCCAGACCAAACTCGATGACCGTATGATTTCAAGAGCAGGAACTCTCTGCCGCATCATCAAACAGGTCAATTTCCCCGACGGCACCATGCGTGTCCTTGTGCGCGGCATCAGCCGTATCAATATGCTCCGCATCGACAGATATGAAAATTATCACGCCGCCGCTTACGAAAAAATCGAAGACATCACAGAAGACCAAACCGAACTTGAAGCTCTGGTCAAAAGCGCCGCTTCCATGCTTACAGAAATGCCGATCCACAGCGGAATTCAGGAAGAATTCAAATTCGCCGTGGCCAATGTCGGCAAACCCGGACGCATGGCAGATTTAATGACCGAAACCGTGCCGCTCAGCTTCGTTGAAAAATTCTACCTCATGACTGAAAATGTCATCGATAAACGCCTCCGCCTCCTCGTCATCCTCCTCAACCGCCACATCGAAATCTCTCGCGTCAGCGCAAAAATCCAGAACGAAGTCCATGAATCCATGGGCAAATCTCAACGGGAATTCTTCCTCCGTGAACAGTTGAGCGTTATCAAAAAAGAACTCGGCGAAGATAACCGCAACCCCGACATCATCGACATTGAAAAACGCCTCGCAGTTACCGAACTCCCCGAAAGAGCCGAAGCCGTCGTTCGCAAAGAACTTTCCCGTTTGGAAGTCATTCCGCAAATGTCCCCCGAATATCATGTTTCTTATAACTACGTCGATACCATTCTCTCCGTACCGTGGGTCAAATGTTCCGAAGACCGTCTGGACGTTCAGCAGGCCGCAGAAATCCTCGATGAGGACCATTACGGTTTGAAAGATGTCAAAGAGCGCATCCTCGAATTTCTCTCCGTCCTCAAACTCAAAAAAGACGGCAAATCTCCCATCATCTGCCTCGTAGGTCCTCCAGGCGTCGGCAAAACCTCTCTCGGCAAATCAATTGCCAGAGCACTCAACCGCGAATTTATCCGTATCGCCCTCGGCGGCGTCCGTGACGAAGCTGAAATCAGAGGCCACCGCCGCACTTATGTCGGAGCCATGCCGGGCAGGATCATTCAGAATCTCAAAAAAGCCGGTGTCTGCAATCCGCTCATCATGCTCGATGAAATCGACAAATTGAGCAAAGATACTCACGGCGATCCCGCTTCCGCATTGCTCGAAGTCCTCGACAGTGCGCAAAATTCCACTTTCAGCGATCACTATCTGGAACTTGAATATGATTTGAGCAAAGTTTTCTTCATTGCCACCGCCAATACCGTCGACAGCATTCCCGAACCGCTGCTCGATCGTATGGAACTCATCCGTCTGCCGGGATATACCGCTTTTGAGAAAAAAGAGATCGCCCGCCAGTATCTCGTTCCCCGTGAACTCGAAGCCAACGGACTTGACCGCATTGCCAAAATCAATGTCAGTGCGATCCACGAATTTATTGATTATTATACACGGGAAGCAGGCGTGCGCCAGCTCGACCGTGTGATTTCACGCTGCTGCCGCAAAATCGCACGCAAAGTCGTTGACGGCGAATACGGCGAAAATCCCAAAATTTCCGTCAAAAAAGATGATGTGCAATCTTTGCTCGGCGGAAAAAAATTCACCATCGCCGAAGCTGAACGCAAAACAACCCCCGGCAGCGCCGTCGGTATGGCATGGACCAGCGTAGGCGGCGTCATCCTCATGGTCGAAGTCCTCAAAGTCCCCGGCAAAGGCAGCCTCAAACTTACAGGCTCTCTCGGCAAAGTTATGCAGGAAAGTGCGGAAACCGCTTTCACCTACATCAAATCAAGAGCCGCCGAATGGGGCTTTGAACAGGAAGTCTTTGAGAAAAATGATTTCCATCTGCATGTCCCCGACGGTGCAACTCCCAAAGACGGTCCGTCAGCAGGTATTACCATGGCGACTGCACTTTATTCCCTTTTGAGCGGCAAAAGCGTCCGCCCCTACCTCTCCATGACCGGTGAAATCAACCTCCGCGGCAGAATCACCATCATCGGCGGAGTCAAGGAAAAAGTCATCGGCGCTCTCCGTTCCGGCATCAGAGAGGTCATCCTCCCCGAAGAAAACCGCAAAGATCTGGAAGACATCCCCGAAGATCTGCAAAAGGATCTGATTTTCCACTTTGTCAAAACTTTTGATGAAGCTTTGCCGATACTTTTCGGAAAATAACAGAGGTTTTTACGAAAATCATTTGAAATAATCACAATAAACCATTATATTTTAATATGAACCCGAAAATACTGCTTTTGCAGAGAAAGTGAGTTTATCATGGAAGAACTTTCACAAAAAATCACAGCCCGCCTCAACGAATTGCGTGTCAATCTGCAAGCCGACGGCGGCGACCTCGAAATCATCAAAATCGAAGGCAAAAAAGTTTATCTCTCCCTCCGCGGAGCATGCGGATGCTGCCCCCATGCCACCATGACCATCAAAGGCGGTCTGGAACGCATCCTCAAAAACGAAATCGACCCCGAAATTGAAATCGAACGCGTACTTTAATGAAAATCGCCTCCGTTGCGACATTGTACGCTCTGGAACATCGGGCGCATAACGCATTGAAAATCGCCGAACCATCTCTTATGGAGAAAGCGGCTCATGCATGTGCCCGATATATCCATGACTTCAAACAGCAGCATACCGCCCTCCGGGAGCTTGAAATAATCATCCTTGCCGGCCGTGGAAATAACGGCGGCGACGGCATTCTTGCAGGCGGCATCCTGCACACACTTTATCACGAAAAAGTAACGATTTTTCATCTCTCGCCGATTTCCGGTATGAGTGATGAGATCCGCCGTCATTTTTTATCGCTTCCGTCAGATTTATCCGTCAAATTTATCAGCAATCCGTCAAATTTTCCCGACCTCAAAAAGCCGTGTCTTATAGTGGATTCTCTGCTCGGGATAGGGTTTAAGGGAGAATTAAAATCTCCCGTCAAAGAGCTGATAGAATCCGTCAATTTTTCAGAAAATCCCGTCATTTCAATCGATATTCCGTCAGGCATAAATGCCGATACAGGCATCGGAAATGATGCAGTTTTTGCGGATATGACCATTTCCATCGGAGCTCAAAAAAGGGGACTGTTCTGTGCCAACGGCAGAATTCATGCCGGGACGGTAAAATTCGCCGACATCGGTTTTGATATTGCCTCAATCCCCGAGAATGAGTGTGAATTTGAAGCAATTGATGATGCTCTCTGGAAAAAATGTTTCTCAAGACCTGCAAACGAACTTTTCAAAAACCGCAACGGCAGACTTCTCATCATCGGCGGCTCAAAACTTTATCCCGGTGCAGTCGTTCTTGCCATTGAAGGAGCAAATGCCGCAGGATGCGGGCTTATTACTGCCGCAATCAAAGAGCGGCCGTACTCTCCGATACCTCCCAATATTATAGTCAGAAATTTTCAGCATGAAAACAGCACTTGTTTCAATGAAAATGACTTCTATGAACTTAAGGAAATCGCTTTACAGCAAAACTGTATCGTTGCAGGAATGGGCATGACCGCCAATAATGACACCTCAAAATTCATCGGCAGACTTCTTTCATTGCAAATTCCGATGGTGCTTGATGCAGATGCTCTCAATGCCATCGCTTCCGCTCCGGAGATATGGCAGAATAAAAATACGGAAAAAATTATTGCTTCTCCGCATCCGAAAGAAGCAGAACGGCTCGCTTCCGCTTTCGGGATAAAAAATTTCACACAGCTTCCGAGATTCTCCCAAGCCGCCGTTCTGTCAGAAAAAATGCAATGCACGATCATCCTGAAAGGCGATAAAACTTTCATTGCCTCTCCTGACGGGGCTTTGCATGTCAACCCGACAGGGAATTATGCCCTTGCCAAAGGCGGTTCAGGAGATATTTTAAGCGGCATTGCCGGGGCACTTTTCGCCCGCAATCTGCAAATGTCTCCGCATAAAATCGCATGCAGTGCCGTTTATCTGCACGGCATTGCAGCGGATCATACCGTTCAATCACGCAGTGCATTTAACATTTCAACTCTGCCCGATGCGCTCCGTTCATTTCTTAATTGCAATACTGTCTTTTAAAAATCTCTGTGCTGAATATTATCTGATATTCAGAAAAAAAGAGGGGATGGGGGAGAGTAGAGAGGCATTTTATGCCGAACGAGGCGTTCCACCCGCCTTTTTTTGTAAAGCTCTGTGGTATATTTTTATCTTGGAGTATGTCAATACAACAATGTATAAAAAAACTTGTTTTCCCCTCGTGGCAACCGTGGCAAAAGATTTTCTTTGTCATCCATCAAAAAAGAGGGAGGTCAAAGGAAACATTTTGCCACAATTGAACATGCCCGACACCACCACGGCTGCCTGACATCACGCGACAGCGTAATATCGCCCCGGGTCGTACCCGGTTGCGGGGTTCAGGGGGCGCAACCAGCCCCCCGAAAAAAGCCAGTCCTCTGCGGCAGCAGATTATTTTATTTGATGAAGATTCTGCCGATATTTGCCTGACAAATAAGATCGCCGCCGCGGTGATAAAGTTCAATAATATGTTCACCTTTGGAAAGTTGTATCTGCCAACTGCCGGTAGTATCCCATTTCTGCATATCTCCGGTGCAGGGAACTTTGAGTTTGCCGCATGATTCCCCGTCACAGACAAATTCAAGATAAACCGAATCAAATGTCGTTGCCGTACGGACGCTGAATTCGTAAGTGCCCTCTTCCAGAACATTGAAACGGTAGATGAGGAAAATATCTCTCCCCCGCTGATTTTTACGCATACGGCCGTGATTTTTACCGCCGCCGACATCCTGACACTGCTGCAGCTGGGTAATATTGCAGGAAACTTCACTGATTTGTTCAGCTTCAATAACCAAACCTTTTTTATCCAGCTGATGAACGAGTCCGAGGTCGTTATTTTTGAATTTATTGCTCTTCATGATCATCCGCAATACACGTTCAACAGATTTGCGGACAGTGACACGGGGGAGCAGATTGCCGAGTTTGCTCAAAGCAAGTTCACGCTCTTCGGGATAACCGAAAGGCATTTTGGCATCATTGCCGGCGAGAATTTCACGCCATAAAGCGGTATCATTGTACCAGTCTGTCATGACCATGCCTTCATATCCCCATTCATCACGGAGTATCCCGGTCAAAAGGTTGTAATCACAGGAGGTCTTGATATTATTTACGATATTGTATGAACTCATGATACATGCGGGATTGCCGACTTTGACCGCATACTGAAAGTTGCGAAGATAAATTTCACGCAGACAGCGTTCGGAAGCCTGGGTGCTGCTTTGCAGACGGAACTGTTCCTTGTTGTTGAAAGCAAAATGTTTCAAAGTAGCAAGCGCACCCGCTTTTTGAATACCGACGACCATGTACCCCGCCATATTTCCGGAAATAAAAGGATCTTCAGAAAAATATTCAAAGTTTCTGCCGCAGAGCGGGTCGCGGTGGATATTCAAACCGGGCGCAAGCATGATGTCGATATTACATTCAATCGCCTCTTCGCCCATTGCCTGCCCTGCACTCTCCATAAGTGAAGTATCCCAGCTGCATGCCATAAGTGTCGCACAGGGAAAACATGCAGTCGGAATGGCAAGCCGCAGTCCTGCAGGTCCGTCAGCAGTCTGGGCATTGGGAATACCGAATTTACGCAAATTGCCGAGACCGCCCGTACCGGTGGCGACAGAAGGATATTTCGCCTGACAAAGTTCGATAAGTTCACGGTCGTCGAGCTGGTCGAGAAATTCATCCATTGAAACTTTGCCGTCAGCAACATCACGGAGAAGATAAACTCCGGGGGTTGTAACACTTCTGTCGCCTTCATGCAAATCGAAAGATTCGCCGGCAAAATTGATGAAACTGGAAGTAACATCATCGCTGGATTTAACTCTGTCGGCAACATCTGCAATAATATTTCTGGTAATGACCTTGCCGCCGGGGAAACGTTTTACTGCCTGATTGCGGGTAAGTTTGAGGCCGGGAACAGAAACAATAAAGTGTTCTTTCTGCTCATAGATGCCGACTTCAAAAGTTTCACGGACGGAACCGCCGAGAGAAAATCTGTAAAAACCTTTTTCAACAACATAAGCACCCTCTTTGCCGCAGACGCCGTCTTCATCGAAAAATGCAAGTTCGCTGACAGGAACTTCAAAATGAAGCTGCTGTTTTTCAGCAGGGGCAAGCAATTTGGTTTTGCCGAAAGCCCGAAGCTCTGCTGCCGTACGGGGAACAAGACTTTCAAATGCCGGAGATGCCCATACTCCGATACTGTATTTACCGGCAACTGAACCTGTATTGGTGATTTGACAATCAATTTTAACAATATCATTTTCAATGACAAAGGCAACTGCTTCCACCTTGAAAGTTGTATAGCTCAAACCGTGGCCGAAAGGATAAATGACTTTCTTTTTCTCACTTTCATCGGATTCAAACCAGCGGTACCCGACAAAAATCCCTTCTTCATAATCAACCTGAAAATCAGAGGCTCTGAAACTTGAACTTGACGGATAATCCTCATACTTTGCAGCATAAGTATCAACAAGTCTGCCCGACGGACAAACTCTGCCTGTAAGAATATCACAAAGTGCAGTTCCGCATTCCATACCCGGCAAACCGGCATACAAAATCGCAGAAATTGCAGGAGAATATGCCAGTTCGGCAAGCGAGATGACTCCGCAGATATTAAGAATAACAACTACTCTTTTGCTGAAATATTTTTCAAATTTGGCAAGCAGATCTTTTTCCGCCTGATCCAAATAGAAATCACCCTCAACAGCTTCACGGTCCAAACCTTCGGTGGAGTTGCGGCTGATGACCCATACGGCGAGATCATTATCTGCGGCGTACTTGCTCATCTCTTCATTGGAAGGAACATATTCGAGATCGGCACGGTATTTATCTGCCAAAGCCTCATCGACGACAATACTGCTCTCTTTCTGCAAGCCGTCGAGAGGATTTATGACTCCGTTGCAGAAGACATCGGCACTGCCTCTGCCGCCTTTGATGAATTGAATCTGATTTTTACCGAAAATGGCAATTTTTGTCCCTTCGGCAAACGGCAGATGACCGTTATCATTTTTCAAAAGGACCATACTTTCGCCTGCCATACGGCGGAAAAGCGGACGATGGCTCTCAAAAATTTCCGGATTATACATTTTCCACTCCTTAAATTAAAATGCACTCCAATCTGGTTTTTCGGAGAATATAGCATGGATTTTTTTAATGTCAAACTTATTTGAACGATTATATTTATAAATACCGTTCTGCTCCTGTTCCACATCAGTCAGCTGAGTATAACAATAACCCGTAACACGCGGATGTTTGACCAGATATTCCGTCAAATCAGCGATCCGCTGCTCCGCCTCCGCCTGCGAAAGTTTGTCCTTGTTGTATCCCCAGGAATTATCAGCAAAAGGCTTATCTGTTTCGGGGATATACGCCACGCCGCCGTATTCATCCACGATATAAGGCTGATTATCCCACGCCTGCATTTCAACAGCAGGATAAGGCATATATGCCGGTTCTCTGGAAATAAGACTGTCAAATTCTTCAACATTCTGCGAATATTTGTGAACTGTCCAGAGATCGGTTTTTACATGAGTATAACCCGATGTATCGTTAACGGGACGGGTGGGGTCAAGACGCTTGGTCAAATCATAAATATCCCCGATAATGCGGCGATGCTCATTGATATCAGGCATCAGCTGTGTTTCATTGAAAGGAGTCCATGCAATAATTGACGGATGATTCATATCACGCTCAACGATTGCACTCCATTCCGCAAAATAATCTCTGAAACTTTGCTGATAATCACGGTTGGCAGGCATATAATGCTGCCAGAAACTTATGCCCCAGTCGGGAAATTCCGCCCATGTCAGATAACCCATGCGGTCGGCATGATAATGAAAACGCTCATCAAATATTTTCTGATGAAGTCTTGCTCCGTTGAACCCTGCATCCAGCGAGAGCTGAATATCCCGGATAAGTGCCTCATCATCAGGAGCTGTCCAGATGCCGTCAGGATAATAGCCCTGATCCAGCACGAAACGGAGATAGATCGGTTTGTTATTAAGGTAAAATCTGCCGTCTTCAAGATGAATTTTCCGCAAACCTGCATAAGACTTAACCGTATCAAGCACTTTACCGTCTGCATCAGTTACAGTATATACGATGTCATAGAGAAACGGATCGACCACATCCCATGCTTTGGGATCGTCCAGTTTGATTGTCAGGCATTGACCGCTGCAGGCATTGACGGTTTGAGATGCCGCTTTGCTGCCGCCGGCAAAAATATCGACTGTAAACCTCTGACCGCATTTAACATTGTAGAAAGAGGGAATAAAGGAAAATGAACCATTGTCAAAATCAGGCACTATACGACAATTTTTAAGACCGTATCTGTCAATTGCTTCCAGATAAACCGTCTGCCAGATACCGGTTACCCGGGTATAATTGCAATTCTTCGATTTAAAATCAACACTCTGCTTGCCGCTCGGCTGCAATCCTGAACGGATATTGTCTTTGACATGAATAACAAGGTTATGAGTTCTGCCGGGGACAACATATTTGTTAAGTCTGACGGCGAAAGGCGATGAACCTCCGACATGCCGTGCAATTTCCTCACCGTCGATATAAATCACACACTCATAATCAACGCCGCCGAAATTAAGCATTATCAATTTGTCCTGCCAATCAGAGGGGATTTCAATGTTACGCTGATAATACATTGATTCGATATAATCTGTAAATCCGATACCGGAGAGAGAACTTTCCGGGCAGAACGGAACTGTGATTTTTCTTTCAAATTCCTTTTCTTTGTGCAAAAGGCGGCTTGTGCCTGTTCTCGTAATATCCAAAGTACAGCTCCATTCGCCGTTAAGATTGATCCAGGAGGCACGTTCAAACTGCGGTCTGGGATACTCATTTCTCGGAATGTCCATAACTGAAAATCCTTATATTTTTTTATTTTTACCGATTGAATTTTTTTAAATTACATATAAATTATACCGTAATTAAGAAAAAATCAATAGAAAAAATGATAAATCCATGAGGATTATTAACATTATGCCGATAAACGAAACATTTTTTTCAGGATTGATAATACCGCAGAATGCTCCGCTGAATGTCCATTTGGCCGGCATCACCCACAAAGATCCGAAATACGGCATCTACCGCGCCGAAAAAAACAAATGCTATATCCTCGAATACATCATAAGCGGCAAGGGGCATCTCTATTACGGGGACCGTTATTTTTCTCCTCAAACGGGAGATGTTTACTTTCTGCAACCGCATGTTGAACACAAATATAACTCCGATCCGGTTGACCCGTGGGAAAAAATATGGTTCAATTTGTCAGGCCCGTTGATCAGTTCCCTTTGCGAAATTTACAGTCTCAACGGCTTGATATATTTCCCGGCATGTAATCTTAAAGATGATTTTTTCAAAGCGGCAGCGCTGCTGAACAGCAGCGACAGTAATAATTATTCTGAATTTTGTCTGCAAATTCATCGCATTATTGCCAAACTGCACAATTGGCGTACACAAAATATCGACTTCAGTAAAACAAACGATGGCGTCAGATTAAAAAAATATATCGATATTCATTGGCGTTCAAATATTACGCTCGAAATTCTTGCCAAACAAATTCGCCGCTCAATTCCGCATACAATAAGAATTTTTGAACATGATTGGGGCATGTCGCCATATCAATACCTTATTGAAAAAAGATTGTATTACGCATGCCAATATCTCGAAAATACAAATTATTCCATCAAAACTCTTGCCGGTTTGATTGGTTTCAAAGATGAATTTTATTTCTCAAACTGGTTTAAAAAACATAAAGGTGTTTCTCCGCTTTTCTACCGCCGCCGATTCCGTACAGGAAAGTAAAGGGGATGGCATACATCCCCCTTTTGTTACGCTGACGCGAGATGTCAAACAGCCTGAAAATGACAGGCATTAAAACTTCTGCAGAACCCTTTATTCATAAAGGGGTTTCCCGCTGAATTATTTTAACTTTTTTCAGAAGTTGAAAGTATAGAGTTTGGCGTTTTTCATTTTACCGCGAATGAAAAATGTTCCGTCAGGCAGATTATCAAAAACAGGAATATTCAGACTGTTGCCGGAAATTACCCGTTTTTCAACAACTCTGCCGTCAGCGGAGCAAAGTTCAAGTTCGATAAAGCCGTCCTCTGCGATTTCAGCATTGGCGGTCATTTTGCCGTCAGCGGTCATCAGATTGGTGCTGAAAGTACCCTCCTGATCTTTTGCCTGCAGGTAAAACCAGCCGTCAGCACGGAATTTGATAACACCGGATGCATAGAAACCGCGATTGGTCAATTTGGCAAGACCGTCATAGCCGCCGACTTTTTCAAAGTGGGGCCAGTTTTCGGCAAGACCGCGTTCTTCAAAACGCTTGCGGAACATTTCTCCTTTGACGGCGGAAAGAGCGGGAGTGCCGCTCCATACTTCACCGTAAAAATGAGCCATCGGAGTACAATATCCTGCCTGTTCATAATAGTAAAGTCCGTCCTGAACGACATGGAGCGACAAAAATGCATGACCGTAATACCATTCATTCGGATCATGAGTACGGACAAAAGGCTTTTTGTCAATTTTATGGAAATCGACACCGTCACGGCTGTAAGCAATATCAGTATAAATCTGCTGGGCCGTTGCATCATAGCTGAACAAACGGCACAGATACAAATCTCCGTTGGCAATGGGAACAATACTTGCACCGTAATGCTGCTGACCGATAGGATCTGTTGCATCAGTGGCGGTCAGAGTGTGGTGCATTTTCCAGTTTACACCGTCGCGGGTACTGTAAACAGTAATGAAACGCAAGCCTGTCTGCAAATTATCATATCTGACAGCATACGGAGCGGAACGCTTGACGGTCTGTCCCTGTGCCCAGAAACATTCTTTGCCGTCGGGAGAGAGCCACATGCCGCCGAAGTTGTCATTGGTCATGAAACCATTGTCAAAATCTTTTTCTCCGTAATAACCGCAATCTTTGAAAAGCGGTTTGGGATTGGTGATGAGCCATTTGCCGTCCGGAGTCTTGTAAGTTACATAGTAGGTACGGGGCTCGGCTTTCAGGCAACCGTAGTCATTTGCTCCGTAATTATAAACATAAGAGAGTCTGCCGAGATCAATTTTGCCATGTACGGCAGGATCATAAAGTTCAAATTTCTGGGTTCTGGCAGGCTGCGGGCGAGCGGCAGGCTTAAACGGAACAACAATACCGACTCCGGGAGTCTTTGCAGGTTTGGAAGCAACTTCGGTAAAAGGTCCTGCGACTGAATCGGAAACCATGTAACGGCGGTACTGTCTGGGCTTACCGAGATAAACATCAGCTTTGTAATCAAGGTCAGTAACAGTAATCGCATAACGGCCGTCGGGGGTACGGTAAAATTCATTGCCGTAATGGAGAAGTTTTTCAGGAGAGGGAGTCTGTGCCTGTTTGATCGCTTCGGTATCACCGGTAACGACATTCAGATTGCTGCACTCTTTGAAAGTGAATTTGTCAGGGGTGAAAAACAATTTTTTGCCGGTCATTGCCAGAGGAGCGGCGGGGGCTTTGATTTCGGCAGTTTTTTCGATACGGAGCAAACGTGTGATCTCTCCTGCTTCAGTTTTAATGGTGGTCATATATCTGCCGGAGGGAAGATTGCCGATATTGTCGATGACAACATTGTTTCTGCCGTGCTTCCATTCAGTATTGAAAGTACGGATGATTTTGCCTGCGGGGTCGGCAATTTCGATCGTACCTTTGAGCGGAGTGAGGGCATTTTTTTCGGCAACGATGGTCAATTCTGCTTTATCCATATCACGATAGAACGGCAGACGGTATTCTGCGGCAATAAGTGAAGCGAGCTGAATCTGCTGTGCAACAACTTTGTCAGAAAATATCTCTATTTCTGCAAGATTTACACCGCGGTCCTCTGCTTTGCAATCGCCTGACTTGCGTTTGCCTGTATCGTATGAGCGGAAAAATTTGACACGCACTTTGTCGATT
>JAZRBX010000104.1:0-13232 GCA_045635285.1 Victivallaceae bacterium | reverse complement strand
AAATTCAAGAAAAAAGGTGATGACGTCGTCGCTCAGAATATCAAATGCGTCGATATGGCTCTCTCCGGCTTGAACGAAATTGCCATCCCCGCAACTATCACTGAATCTTATGTCGCTCCCGCTCTCGCTTGCGACAACGGTGATAAATTCAACACCACTTTGATGAAACCCATCGTCATGCAGAAAGGTGATACCATCCCCGTTTCCGCTATGACCATCGACGGCTCCATGCCCATTGGTACTTCCAAATTTGAAAAACGCGGTATCGCTCCCATGGTTCCCCGTTGGGATTCAAGCAAATGTATTCAGTGCAACCAGTGCGTAATGGCTTGCCCCCACGCAGCTATCCGCGCCAAACAGATCGCTCCCGCAGATCTCGCAAACAAACCTGCTTCTTTCGAAACCGTTCTCTCCAAAACCAAGAACGATCGCGAACTTCAGTACCGTTTGCAGGTCTACGCTGAAGACTGCACCGGCTGCGGCGTCTGTATCGAAAGCTGTCTTGCCAAAGAAAAAGCTATCGCTATGTCTCCCATCGCCACTGAGCGCGCCGAAGGTCAGAACGCAAACGTTGAATTCTTTGAAGCATTGCCCGACAATGTCCTCGACGGTGCTGCTGCCAATACTGTTAAAGGTTCACAGTTCCTTACTCCGTATTTTGAATTCTCCGGTGCCTGCGCAGGCTGCGGTGAAACTCCCTATGTCAAACTCGTTTCACAGCTCTTCGGTAAACGCATGATCGTTGCCAACGCAACCGGCTGTTCTTCAATCTACGGCGGTTCATTCCCCTCATTGCCCTACTGCAAAGACAAGCAGGGTCGTGGTCCCGCATGGGCAAACTCCCTCTTCGAAGACAATGCTGAATACGGTTACGGTATGCGTATCGGTGTTGACAAAATCCGTCTTCAGCTCAAAAATAACGTTGAAAAATGGCTCGAACTCGGCGTTTGCTGCGAAGATATGAAAGCTCTCCTCGAAAAAGCTCTCGCAAACTGGAACGATACTTCCGATGAAGCTATCGCAACCCAGGATGCTATCAAAGCTAAACTTGCAAACGTTCCCGCTTGCAAACTCGAAGGCGAAAAGAAAGAAGTTGTTGAAAAAATTATCGAACTTCAGGACTACTTCGTTGACAAATCCGTATGGATCCTCGGCGGCGACGGTTGGGCTTATGATATCGGTTACGGCGGTTTGGATCATGTCGTTGCACAGAACCGCAACGTCAACATCCTCGTCCTCGATACTGAAGTTTACTCCAACACCGGCGGTCAGGCTTCCAAATCCACCCCGATCGGTGCTGTTGCACTCTTCGCTAACGGCGGTATGCGCATGACTAAGAAAAACCTCGGCTTTATGTGCATGAGCTACGGTAACGTCTATGTCGCTTCAATCGCTATGGGCGCAAACCGTCAGCAGACTTTGCAGGCCATCCGTGAAGCTGAAGCTTGGAACGGACCTTCAATCATCATCGCTTACGCACCCTGTATCGCTCACG
Organism: Victivallaceae bacterium; assembly: GCA_045635285.1. Taxonomy (GTDB): domain Bacteria; phylum Verrucomicrobiota; class Lentisphaeria; order Victivallales; family Victivallaceae; genus RGIG5270. The sequence goes on along the minus strand of JAZRBX010000104.1, from coordinate 11,737 downwards.
GTATCAAAGGCGATATGCGTAAATCTCAGGCTGAAGCCAAACGCGCAGTTGAAGCAGGTTACTGGCCCTTGTACCGCTACAACCCCGCCAACGAAAAACCCTTCACCTGGGAAACCAAAGAAGCAACCGCATCCTTCCAGGAATTCATCAGAAGTGAACGTCGTTATTCTTCACTTCTCAAGACCGCTCCCGGTGATGCAGAAGCTCTCTACGAACAGGCTGAAGCCGATGCAAAACGCCGCATGGCATTTTACAAGAACCTCGGCGAAGTTCTGTAAGTCGATAACGGCTTAAATACAAAAGCGGAAGACTTGAAAAAGTCTTCCGCTTTTTTTTATTGTTCCGTACTGAACAATGACCGATAATTTGGGGGGATAGTGTTTTTATTATCACTCAAAGTTCAGAGTGTAGAGCATTGCATTTTTCATTGAGGCTTTGATGAAGAAATTTCCGTCGGGAAGTTTATCAAAGACGGGCAGATTGAGGCTGTTGCCTTTGACGGTTTTTTCTTCAACTACTTTGCCGTCGGGAGTGCAGATTTTGAATTTGATGAAACCGTTTTCTGCGATTTCTGCATTGGCGGTGAGTTTGCCTTTGGCATTCAGCAGATTGGTGGAGAAAGTTCCTGTACTGTCTTGAGCCCGCACTCCGAACCAGCCGTCGGCACGGAAACGGACAACCCCGGAGGCGTAGAAGCCTTTGCGTGTATATTCAGCCATACCTTCAAAGCCGCCGACTTTGTCGAAGAAAGGCCAGTTTTTAATGTCGCGTTCAACAAATCGGTTGCGGAACATCTCTCCTCTGGCGGCGGCATTATTGGGAATATTGGAAACAACTTCCCAGTAGAAATGCGGATTGGGAGTGCAGTAGCTTGCCTGTTGATAATAATAATTTCCCTCTTTGATATAATTGTAATTGGTAAAGATATGGCCGTAGTACCATGAGTCGGGATCTTTGCCTCTGATAAACGGAGTGCGGTCATCGAAGCGGTGAAAATTCACTCCGTCGCGGCTGTAAATCAATTCAATATAAATCTGCTGGGCAACAGCATCATAATTGAACATTTCCGCAATGAAAAGATCGCCGTGTGCCAATTGCAGCACATGCGCACCGTAATGCTGGGCACTGATGGAATCTGTTTCATCCGGAACACTCATTACATTGCGGAGTTGCCAGTTGATACCGTCAGTCGAACTGTAAACTGTCAGCAGACGGGCGGCAGTCGGCAAATTATCATATTCGATACTGTACGGAGCTGAACGCTTGACGGTTTGTCCCTGCGCCCAGAAACATTCTTTGCCGTCGGGGGAGAGCCACATGCCGCCGAAATTGTCATTGGTCATGAAGCCGTTGTCGAAATCGTTTTCTCCGAAGTAGTTATGATCGTAGAAAATATGATTTTTATTCATTACCACCTGTTTGCCGTTTTTGGTCGTGCCAATGACATAATAATGTCTGGGGGCGGCGATGATGCAGCCGAGGTCTTCTTCTGCATAATTGTAATGATATGAGAGTTTGGTCAATTCGATTTTACCGTGGACGGCAGGATCATAAAGTTCAAGTTTTTTGTTGTGTGAGGTGCGGCGGAAATTATTTTTGTGAAATTCTTTGAGCGGAGAGAATTTAGGTGCGGCGGCAGGACGTTTTTCAACTTCGATGAAAGGACCGAGGATAGAGTCTGAAACAAGATGGCGTATAGTGGAATTTTTGCCGCGTGAACTTTTGTAAGGACGGTCGATGACGGAGATTGCATATCTGCCGTCTTTGGTTTTGAACATATTTGTTGCAGACATTACGAGAGTATCGGGAGAGGGAGTCTGTGTATGTTTGAAAACTTCGGTTTTGCCGATGACGACGGAAAGATTGTCAAATGCACTGAAAGTGAATTTGTCGGGAGTGAAGAAAAGTTTTTTGCCTGACATTTGCAAAGGCGCAGCAGGAGCGGCAATTTCCGGTGATTTTTCAATACGGAGCAATCGGGACATTTTGCCGGCTTCGGTAGTGAGAGTTGCCATATATCTTCCCGGGGAAAAGCCGCCGATGTCATCGATGATGATATTGTTTTGTCCGTGTTTCCAACTGACATTCATGGTGCGGACGGTTTTGCCATCGGGTGATTTGATGGTGATTGTACCTTTAAGCGGAGTAATGGGGGAATTTACGGCATGTAGCGTGAGGTCGGCTTTTTGAGCGTTGCGGTAGACCGGCAGATGGAAATCAGCGGCAATGAGAGAGGTGAGCTGAATTTGACTTGCGATTTGTTTGTCGGAGAAAATTTCAATCTCACGGATGTAGAGTTTGCGGTTTTTGACAGCATCATCGTACTGTCGTTTACCGGTGTCATAAGAAGTGTTGAATTTGATTCTGACTCTGTCGATAGGAGCGAGTGGGAAGTCGTGACGAACAAAGCGTTCTTCGGGAGCTAGTCCGTTCATAATGCAGGGGTCGGGAGCGTTATCGGTTTTTGCCAGAGTCATCCATGCTCCGTTGCAGTAACCTTCAATGAGGTATGATTTTGGAGAACATGCGGAGCTGGGGTAAAGGCGGGTTGCGACATCGCCGCCGTAGATTTGGATCGCGGTAGCGTTGATGCGTTTGGGCAGAGCAAATTCGATCAATGCGTTTTCGTTGAGAGCTGCACAGTCAGAATAGTTGCCATCGGTAATTTTTGCGAGGTTTTCCGCTTTGTAATCTGCGGATTCAACAGGGGATTTTTTCGCTCCGTTTTCACGGGAAACGATACGGCCGTTTCGGGACAAAAAGTGGAAATTTTCGATTAAATTTATGCTGTCTTTTTCGCCCTGCGGATAAATGATTAATTTATCGAGTCCGTCAACTTCATGCATGAGTTGGAAATGCGGTTCCTGTCCGGAAACGGAAACGGTCAGGGTTTTGGTATCGGCGCAGTATGCGGCTTTGACGGTATGTTTGACACGGGGGGCGAGGAAGATATTGGTGCGTGAATAGCGTTGAAGTTTTGAATTATAAACATTGACATAACCGCTGTCGGGGATGAGCAGCAGTGCGAAATATTTATCTTTTTTCCCTTGCAGACCGACGCATATTGCAGAGGTTCCTGTGGTGCGGGTGAGGTCGAAAGAGTAAGTGAAATCTTCATTTTTTTCAAGCGGACGGACGAGTTTGACAGTATGTTTATCTCTGCCGCGTTTGAGTTCCATAGCTTTGCCGTCAGCAGTATCAACGAAGTGCAGCTGTTCTGGATTTAAGAATTCTCCTGCGGGGCATTTTAAAGTTGACGCATCTTTGAAATCAGTGAAAAATTCCAGAGCATAACCGGAGGATAAAACGGTAGCGAACAACAGCAAATTAATCAAAACGGCGATATTTTTTTTCATAATTATTTCCTCGTTTCAGCAATGTGATTTATAATTGTTTTTGTTACTGTTTGTACTTTTTTGAGATATAAATATTTTACAAAAGTACATCGTTTTTTCAGTAAAACAAAAAGCAAATGATTTATCAAGCTCAAGATAAATATAACATTGCAACTGCGATTTGTCAAACGGAAAAAGTTTTTCCGGACAGATAAATCAACAGAAATTTTTAATATCAGGAAATGTATTTTGAAAACGCTATGTTGCCATTATGGAGAGATGGTTCAGGGGGCTGATTGCGCCCCCCTCCCGAAAAAATACCGTATTTTTACGCACAGTGTTTGAAAAGGCAAGTCGTTTTTTGAATATAAGCCTTTCGTATGCAAAAACGGATGAAAAGATACATGATTTTATTTATCCCATGCTGTATTGCCCAAAATCCCGTAGGGGAACCATGAGGCTTTGTAACCTTTTGCAGATGCGATACGGCATGCTGTTTCGATCCTGTCAAGGTGGTCGCAGAGGTAGTTGAAGTAGTCGGGATAACTGTATTGTTCATGACTTGCAAGGCTGATGATGTCGTTATTTTCAGAAATATTATTGAGAGTATCTTCGATTTCCTGAATTGAGCGCAAATTGCAGCAGACATTGTTGCGGAGCAGGAGCATTTGCAAATTGCGGTCGTACCACGGTTTTTTTGTTTGCAGCAGATAACATGCGACATCTTTTTCGTAATGATAGCCGACGTCGGTAACTGTTAATGAATGTTTTTCGCCGATACGGGTTTCAGTATCGATGTAGCCGCCGTCGAGGCAGGTAACTCCGCGGTCTCGCAAAACTTCAAAGTTGGCGGGATTGGTCATGGCCCAATGCAGAACCATGGGCGGAATAAAACATTCAGCCCCCGCAAATCGGCAGATTTCATTGTAAACAAGGTCAAAATCTTCTGCAATCTGTTCGGCAGTGGCGTTTTGATAGGGGCGGTCGGGAAATTCGCTTTTTGCATGAAATGAGAGGCGGAGCCAGTCTTTATTTGCCTGAAATTCCTCTTTGTAATCTTCGGGAAAATCGGCGATACAAAAATCGTGATGGTCGTCATGATAAAACAAATTGAGCATGAAATGTGAACCGTATTTGCGATTGATTTCACGCAGTCTGCCAAGAAAAATGTCTTCAAAAATTGATTCGGGCTTGTTCAAAGCGATCCAGCGGAGGAAAAAAGAGCAGTCGTCAATGAAAAAATTGTAGCGTTTGTAAGACTTTTTGTCCCACATGACCGTCAAACTCAAACTTCTGTCGCCGAAATTATCGGAAGCAGTCGCAGTAATGGTGTTTATTTTTTCAGTCAGACGGATTTTTGCGGAAAAATTGCGGTCATATCTGCTTGCGGCAACGCCGTTTACTGTAACGGTACTTTGCGGAGAGGCGATCCCTTCAACAATGATTTCCAGGCAGTCATCGGTTTCAAAACCGTCATGGTGATTGAGGACGGCTCCATTGCGTATATTGGTGATTTCAAGCATAAAAAGGTCCTTTCTTATTTGCATTTTTGCGAGTTGTATTTATATTATACAAGCATTGAATAAAAAGTAAATATGCAAAAAAGGACATTTTTTATCCTGAAAGGACATTTGAACTGCAAATGAGTTATTTTGATGACTTTCAACTTTTGAATATAACATATTCTGTGATGTACGGTTCATGTTATGCGGAGGATTTCGTTACGCCTTGTTATTATATCGGCATTATGCAGGGGGAGGTTTTTATCGGGGATATATTGGAGAAAAGACCTTTTGTTTATTTCGTGCCTGCGGGGATCGTTTCTCAAGACAACTGGTCTGCTCCGTCGATGAAAAAGCGGGTGAATTTTTATATTGAATGCAGAGGAGAGCGGGTGCGCAGATTTTTTGAGTCAGTGGGGGCGGAAAAAAGTTTTCAGTACAAAATCATCAGAGATCCTGCAGTATTTACAGCAGTTTTTGAAAAAATGCAGAAAATTTTTAACAGCACTTTTGTTTTGAACAAAGCCGAACTTGCTTTTTGTTTTGAAGAGTTTGTCTTTCTCTTTGAAAATGAGAAAAAATTTGCAGAAACAAAACCGTATTACGATGATTTTGAAAGATTTGCATCCGCAGTACGCCGCAATCCCGGAATTCCGTATGACTTGCAGAAAGAGGCAGATAAACTCGGAGTGACTCTGCGGCACTGGAACAGACTTTTCCGGAAATATATGCAGATGCCGCCGCATACATTCATTTGCAAATGTAAACTTGCTTTTGCCTGTAAACTCTTGAAAGACAGAAGCATACCTGTTAAAAATATCGCAGTGGAGTGCGGCTTTTCAAATGTTTCGGATTTCAGCCGCTTTTTCAAAAAGCAGAGCGGGATGACACCCGGAACTTACCGCAAATCAGGATTTTGCTGAAATGTTTGAAAATTATTCCGGAGCGGTGATTTTTTCCAAATCAGTCAAAAAATCCAACGCATCATCACGGCATTTGCCGCACATTTCTGCCGACGGCTGGAGAGAGGCGCAGAAAGCGGGTCTTGACGGATCGCCGAAAATTTTACATTTCATATCTTTGTCAAGATTTACGCAGGGGACACCCGGCGGTCTGCCGTCCGGCATTCCGGGGAGGGGAGAGGTTATGGAGGGGGCAATACAGCACGCTCCGCAAAATTGTCTGCATTCAAATTTTTTCATATAATACTATACTTTTTGTATAAAAAAATACAATCTTTTCGCTGAAAATTATTGAATTTTTGCGAAAATATATTATATTGTTGGTTTAATAAAGGAGATTTTTATGAAAAAATTTTGGGGATCGCTGTCGATGATTGCCGCCACAATTCTCTGGGGTGTGGCATTTTCCGCCCAGAGCAGCGGCATGAAATATATTGACCCTTGTATTTTTACGGCATTGCGTTCATTGGTCGGAGTGGCGGCGTTGATCGTGGTGATAATGATATTTGATTTTTGCAGAGAGAAAAGGTTTTCCGTATGGGGAACTGCAGTTTCGGCAAGTTCACGCAGAGAATTGCTTTGCGGCGGATTGTGGTGCGGGCTGGTCATAACTTTTGCAAGTATCTGTCAGCAGTACGGTTTGAAATATACAACTGCGGGCAAGACGGGATTTCTTACTGCATTGTATATCATTATCGTACCGGTTCTCGGAATTTTTTTCAAACGGAAAACAAACGGCTTATTGTGGTTTTCGGTCGCTTTGGCAATGTTCGGGGCGTATCTTCTCTGCGGCGGTGTCGGCAACATCGGCAGGGGGGAACTTTTTGTGATAGCGTGTGCGGTGATATATTCATTTCATATCATGGTTATAGATCATTATGCGCCCAAATGTGATTGTGTCCGTTTGTCCTGTATTCAATTCATGGTTGCGACGGTGCTTTCAGCATTGATTTCTCTGATCGTGCGAGAGCCGTGGATCATCGGCAAAATGCTTGAAGCTCTGCCGTTCTGGCTATTCTGCGGAGTGGGGTCAAGTGCGATGGCGTTTACGCTGCAGATGGTGGCACAGAAATATCTGCATCCGGTAACTGCGACATTGCTTATGAGTTTGGAATCGGTTTTTGCGGTACTCGGCGGCTGGATTTTTCTGAAAGAAAAACTTTCCCCACTTGAAATAACAGGCTGTGCAATAATTTTTGCTGCAGTAATAATTTCGCAGCTGCCGCAGAAAAAATCAGAATAAGGTTGTTTATTTTGGGGTGAGGTTATCGTTATCGCCTTGAATATCGCTGATAGCGAGTTCTTTTGACCTGATTTTTGCGGCGAACTCACTTGCGCTTATATTGAATTTTTTTCTGATCGTATCGGCGAAGCGGTTATATCGTGCGAATCCCGAAGCGATTGCGATATCTTTTAAAGTTTTTTCATTTTCCAATATCATAAAAGCGGCGGCGGTCAGGCGCGATTGAATAATTACCTGTTTCGTGGAAATCCCGGTAGTTTTTTTTAATTTTTTACGCAGAGTATCCGGGTGGATATTGGCATATTCAGCAATGGAGCTGACTTGCAAAGAAGGGTCATTGCAGTTGTAATTTATGAAATGGGAAGCATTCTGCAGGCGGTTATTGTATGTTCCGGGGGGGCTTGTTGCACCGAGGTAAGTTGAAAAAGCTTGAAACATATCTTCTTTGAGCAATTTGATGTGGCGTTCGGCAATATCGTTCTGCGGGAAAGCTTCTATGGCGCATTGAGTTTGTTCAAGATCGAGGATCAGAAGTTCGAGCAAAGCCGAATGTCCGTGGAAATTTCCTATGCTTTTGCCGTTGAAACTGCCGCCGAAGTTGTTGTAGGTAAGTCTGAAAGCTATTCCTTCATTGTAATTGTGCAGTCCGTGATGATGAACGAACGGCGGAATTATCTGCATTTTGAAAAAAGAGTTTGTTTTTTTATTGTGATGAAGCAGTATTTCATAAGCGTAATGGCTGTGAGAATTCCGGTCATACTGCGGCTTGCTGAATTCAACTTCAGCGGTGGGCATTTGCAAAAAACGCCCGATCATTTCCAGGATCGACTGTTTCTCTGAATGGCTGAGTGCGCCGATTTTGTTGATGGGTTTCATTGCGTTTCTTTTATGTGGATTGTTTTATTTTCTCGTATAAAATAACATGCGGAATTGAAATATCAAGCTTTGTTTTTTACTTTTTTTGAATTATATGTGAAAAAATACAATGGATGAGCCTGAAAATAGGATGTTTTCCGGCGTGATTTTTTCCGCGGCAAGTGATATATTTTATCAGAAAAGTAATGAAAGGCTGTTTATTGAAAAAAAACAATATATTTGCGATAGTTTTCGAAAATCACAAAGTATTGATAATCAATGAAATAAACAAATCTTTCACAAAATAACATCTTAACATGAAGGAGAATAAACATGAAAAAACAATTTCAATTCACTCTCATCGAACTGCTGGTAGTAATTGCCATCATCGCAATTCTTGCCGGTATGTTGCTTCCCGCTCTCGGAAAGGCTCGTGAACGTGCCAGAACTTCAAGTTGTCTCAGCAACCTCAAACAGTGCATTACAGCATCTCTTCTTTATGCTGATGACAATCATGGATATTTTGTCCGTTACGGAGAACTCCGCAACCGTCCGAACAATAAATATACTCAAGGCACATGGGCTTGTGTGTTGAATGACTGCGGTTATATGGGCGTGCTTGATAAGGCTTTTTATTGTCCTGTTAACTATGCGAACCCAGAGATTATGGAATGGGATAAGGATACAACTAACGGCTTCTGCCGTACTTACGGAACCTGGGTGCTTGATTCTGCTGCCAACAACAGCTGGCGCGGACCTTATTCTTCCAGAGTCAGTATTGCTGTCGGTTCCGGTTCGGAATGTTACCTTGCTTTGAACAGAGTTATAAATCCCAGTGATGTATTTGTCATTCAGGATGCCGGCGGTCCCGGTGCTCCCGGCCGCTCAAGCGTAATTTGGGGCTGGAGTGAAAGTGCAGTCGCCCGCCATGATAAAAAAGTTACCTCTGCTTTTGTTGACGGTCATGTGGAATGTGCCTCTCCGCAGCAGATGCTTGAACATGTGAAAAACAGTTATGGAGAAGATAAAGACTTCAGCTGCGGTGATGGAAAAATCTATTTTTGCTGCCCTGCTGAAGGTAACGTGATCAGTGCTGTTCAGGTGTATCAGTGATTTTAAAAAAATGTTCCCGCTCTTTTGAGCGGGATTTTTTTATCTTTTGATTATCCCAAAAAAAATTGTATATAGCTGATTTTTTTATGTTTTAAAAAATTAAATAAAAAATCCTGAAAACAGGATGTTTTTTGATTTCCTTTTTTTTTAAATTGCAGTATAATATGGTATGATGATAATTTAATGTTTTTATGAGTCTGATTTATAAATACGGAAAGGCTTGATTCAGATGAAAACGATTGTAAAAAATTATTTCTTCGCGGCGTTGTTATTGGCGTCGATTTTTGCTTGCGGAGCAGAAAAAACTAAAGGCGGCATGGTCTTTAATATGGACGAAACTCAGTTCTTTATAGAATTGAAATATCCTGCAACAGAACAAGGTGTAAAAAATTATATCGACAACAACTTTTTGGTGCCGGGACATGATTTTACTGAATTTATGATAAATCTTAATTCCCGCCGCGCCTGTTTGCCATTCAAAAATTATGAAGCGTATTGGCAGGGGGTGAAATTTTCCGCTGACGGCAAAAAGGCTTCATACAAGGGCAAAGAACTTTCCGCCGGAGAAGCGAATATGATTGCCCGTATGAAGTCTCTTTATCAGAGCGGAGTTGATTACGGTAAAGTTTGGATCGACCGTGCACGGAGCAAAGGTGTTTCTCCGTGGATAAGCGTGCGTATGAATGACTCTCATTCTGCCGGAGATATAGATAATTACGCTCACAGCACTTTTTATGTCAGAAATTATAACAAAACTGTCGCTCCGCACCGTGAAAAAAGTGATTGGTATCAGCAGTTGGATTATGCGGATAAATCTGTTTTTGAATATCAGCGCAATTATATTTTTGAACTTATTGATCATTACGATCTTGACGGTATTGAACTTGATTTTATGCGTCATGGCAAAGTTTTCAAGCACGGACATGAGGTCGAAAACCGCCATATCATGACCGATTTTGTCCGTCAAATTTATGAATACGCACAGAAAAAAGCCCAAAAAACCGGTAAAGATATAAAAATCGCCGTCCGTGTCCCCACCGACCACCGCGATGCATGGTATCTCGGTTTTGATGTTGAAGAATGGTGCAAAAGAGGTTATATCCATATGGTGATCCCTGCAACTTTCTACCAGACAACTTTCAGTAATATTCCGATTCGAGATTGGCGTCGTATCGTAGGTGACAATGTTCTGCTCGCTCCCTGTATGGAGGCTGCTAAAACCAGTGCCCCCAATGTCTGGAGTTTCTGGGATGAAAGAATCGGTTATGCCTATGCTGCAAGTTATCTTTATCAGGGCGCAGACCGCATTTATTTCTTCAATCATTTCGGCAGATTCGGAAGTAATATCATCAAAAGCGGCAGACTTGATACTGTCGTTGACCTGCCGCGCCGCAATATGTTGAGCTTTACCGATTTCAGAGCCCCCGGATTCAGTCTCGGTGCAACTTTGCCGCAGATAGTTTATCCCGGTAGCGGAAGAAATTCCGGCGAGTTCCGTCTGGAATGCGGACCGAAACCCGATGCAGGGCGCAAGGTTTATGCTGTTTTTGCCACCCGTGATAATCCGTCTATTCCGGAGATGAAAGTTTATATCAACAGTTACGGTCCTTTGAAGCGTGTTGCCGTGCCGCAGGAACTTTCTTTTGAACCTCATTCAAAGGCGCAGGCGGCATTTGAAGTGCCGGTTTCCGCACTTAATGACGGTGCAAATTTGCTTGAAATAATTGATATAAAATCCCCGACTGTGATTAACTGGTGTGAACTTTATTATACCGGCAAATAATATTTCAAGGAGAATAAAATGAATTTTCCGTTCAGACAGGTGCATTTGGATTTTCATACATCGGGAAGCATTCCCGCTGTCGGAGAGCAATTCAATGCTGATGAATTTAAAAAAACTCTGACCGATGCCGCTGTTGATTCAATCTCGCTTTTCGGCGTATGTCATCACGGTTACTGTTATTATCCGAGTAAAATCGGCACAACTCATCCGGCATTGAAATTTGATCTTCTCGGTGAACAGATAAAAGCTGCAAAATCTGCAGGCATCCGCACCCAGATTTATATTTCCATCGGTTTCAATGATCTTGTTGCTGCCAGGCATCCGGAATGGCTCGATGTGCCGCAGGATGATGATTGCAGACGCAGCAGCAAAAATTTTGAGCCGGGATTCAAAAAATTCTGTTTGAATCAGGACGATTATTTTGATTATGTCGCAGAACTCACCAAAGAATGTATCAGCCGCTATCCCGAAAATGACGGTGTTTTCTTTGATATATGCTTTCAGTTTTCCTGCTGCTGTCAGAAATGTACTGCTGATATTCTGGCGAAAGGGCAGGACCCGAGAATTTTTGAAAACCGCCGAGCTTTGGCAGATGAAGCTCTGGATCGTTCCTTTGCCAAATTGTACAATGCGGTAAAGAGTGTCAATCCCGATCTTGCTGTTTTTTTTAATAACAACGACATGCTTTTCCGCCGTCCTGCATTGCAGAAATATTTTACGCATTTTGAAATCGAATCTCTGCCTACCGGCACATGGGGATATGATTTTTTCCCGTTGAATGTCAGCGGAGCAAGGACCGGCGGCAAGCCTGTTGCCGGCATGACCGGCAAATTTCATTTGAGCTGGGGCGAATTTGGCGGCGTCAAGCATCCCAATGCTTTGCGTTATGAATGTTCCGCCATGCTTGCATACGGCGCAAAATGTAACGTCGGCGATCAGCTTCA
>JAZRBX010000103.1:0-5524 GCA_045635285.1 Victivallaceae bacterium | reverse complement strand
GGAGAATCTGCATAACCGTTTTGGAAATCAATAGTGAAAGCCAACTGTCCGACCAGCGTTTCCGGCAAAGACACAATAAAAAAAGTGCCGCTGCTGAAAGAATTTTTCTGCAAAAATTCAGTAATATCGCTTTTTTCCATGCGGTATTCCTGCCATACAGATGTATCTTTCACAGGCGTAACGACGCTGTCTGCGAAAACAGTCCAGCGTTTCAGCTCCGGTGTAAGTTTCGCAGCTTTGTCAAGAAAATATTTTTGTTGCTCTGACGAAAACATAATCTTTTATTTTTCCTCCGTTACAGCGACATTGTAAATTACCAAACTTCCGCGATTGGCTGTATAGTTCAGATAAATATCAGCAAAATTTCTATCCGGGACAAAGGTTTTTTCCAAAGTTTTCGGCTGATCGCCGGCGACACCGTCAAGCTGAATATTTCCTGCATTTTTTCCATCTTTTGAAGATGAGTGGCAGAAAATCATTACAGGACCGTCGTAAGCATTTTTGGTACGGTAAGTAACGATCAATTTATAAGTTTTGCCGGGGACAAGATTGGTAACTTTCTGATGCAGCAAACTGTACATAGAGAAACGGTTCAGATATTTTTTGGCACCATCAGGTTTTACTGCGGAAATTACTGCGGCAGTATTGCCGCTGTCTTTGGTATAATCAACAGCGGTGATACCGATACGACGGTGGAATGCCCAGTTTTCTTTACCTTTTTGGAAGATACCGTTTTTGACAAGATTACCGGTAACTTCCTTGACCTCAACAGATTTAACCGGAACGATCAGAACTTCTGCGAAGTAGATTTCGCCTTTATTTGCCGCTAAATTGAGATAAAGACTTGCAAAATCTCTTTTGGCAACAAATGTCTTTGACACGGAGGTCCAGCGCAATTTTTTACCGCTTGAATCAATTTGGATATTGGCATCGCTTTTGCGGGAAGTTTGAGTATCGGCGTGAGAGAAAACAAGCAGTTCTCCGTCAAACTGACTGTCAGTTCTGAAATTGATAATAAGTTCATATTCCTGACCGATTTTCAAGCCCTCCACTTTCTGATAAAGCATGGAGTGAACATCATACTTATTAAGGTAAAGTTTATTGCCCTTTTTGCCGACGGCTTTCAATGCAGCAACATTCCTGCCGTCAACAGTTTTTTTGGCAAAAGATGAAGTTCCGATACGCTGATGAAATTGCCACGGTGAAGCAGATTCTGTAAATTCAGGGTCTTTCACAATATTGTTGGCACGATCGATTTTTTTCTCAAATTTGATATAACATGGTTTGGTGATGCCGCCGACGCCGTTATTATCAATAACTTTGACAGCGATAACATTTTTGCCCGGAACGGGATCCCATACCACTTCAAAAGATTCAGCGTAACTATTGGGATTGCCTTTATAGGGATACGGACGGTCGAGCATTTTTCTGCCGTTGACATAAACTTCGGCGGCCTCGTCGGCAGCGCCGGTGATTACAACTGCACGGTCCTGACAATCCTGCGGGATATTGACAGTCATGCGGTACCAGCCGAAACCGTTGTAGTCCGCAAAGCCCTGTTCTTCCCATGTTTTATCGGTACGGAGATTTTTCCATGCGGAATCGTTGAAGTCGATATTTGCAAAACCTTTGGCATACCCCTGTTTATCCGGGTCGATAGCGAACTTCCATTCCAGAGGAAGCGGCTTGGTATTTTCGTTGATGGCAGCCATAGCGGCACGGGGCCATTCTGAATTTTCACGAACATTTGCATAACCTGCATTAAATGCGAAAGAAAGTTCATTTTCTCTGCGGAAGTTATCCAAAGCACGCAATGCAGCGGCAAGTTCGACATAGTCGCCGTTTTGCTTGTATTTTTCAAAAGCAGCAGCAGTAACAGCAGTCAATCTGGCATTTTCCACGCCGATCTGAATAAATTTAATGCGTTTCAAAGCGGCTTCATCACCGGCGGCGTTTCTTTCTGCATCTTTGAGGATAGCGGACAATTCCGCGAAAACTCCGGGGGTGAAAAGTTTATGTCCGATGAGATAATAGCCCGTCCAGTTGCCGCCCTCTTCACCGGCAGCGAGAGCCTGTTCACCTGCCTGACGGGAAATTTCGGCAGTACGGTCGAAATAGCGTTTAATGTCAGCGGCGGCATTTCCGAAAGCGGAGCAGTATTCATTTTCGATATCTTCAAAGGTCAGACTTCCGGGAGCGGAATTCTGCAAGCGTGCTATGGTGTAAAGACTCAAACCATTGACACCGAACATGCCTGTCAGGGAGTCATAATCACTGCCTGTGAGATTATTTTTTTCAGCATGAGTAAAAATGTCATAAAATTCACGGGCAAAGTTGATCGGATAGCAATGTCCGTCAAGTGTGAAGTTGGGACGGATGACCAGATCGCATCCTGTTGCCGCCCAGCCTGACCACATTTGTTTGTATTTTTCAACTTTCGGCGGCGTGAACGGGAACATGAACGGCGGACAGAAGCAGAGCTGATAACGGTCGCCGAGGTAAGTTCCTGCCTGCGGAGGTTCAGAGGCATTGGCGTAAATAAGTCCTGAAAATCTTGCATTTTTTTCGGGAGCTTGTTCGTCAGCAATAGCTTCGACAGCCTTGTAAAATTTAACGACACGGTCAGAGGCACTGCCGAGGTCAGCGTACCAGCGGCGTTCACCGCGTGCGAAAGCCTGTTTTGCTTTTGCCAGGCGTTCATCAGCAGGAACATCGATAATATCATCGGCAAGACATCCAGAACAGACGCATTTCCATGCTGTATCGTTGGCTTTCAGATTGATTCGCGGCATTTTGGGATTGTATTCAGCGATCCAGTCTTTGACGATCTGCTCTCTAAAAGCCTGATTTGAGGTACACATACTGATCAAATGCGATTGTCCGCCCCAGTAAGTCGGGTCGGAACGGCGTGTTCCATCGGGAAGCAGATTGAAAAATTCAGGATTGGATTTCAAATATTTTGCCGGCCATTTTTCAAAGCCGTGCGGGTAATGCTGTTCGGAAAGATCACGGTTGCTGCGATGACGGAGCAGCCAGATAGTTTCATTGTGCATGTAAGTTGAAAAATTAGATTCTTTGCTCCAACTTTTTCTTAAAGACCACCATTATCTTCAACAGAAAATTTGAACTTTATACTGCCTTCAAACGGATACTCTGTTTCTTCGATGATATGATATTTTTTGCCGCAGTATTCTCCGCGAAGCTCCGCAGGTCCGAAACAAATCGCCGCAGGAACGCCGTCTGAAGTTTCCATAAACATCCGCGAAACAAAATTAGGCATGGCTCGATGAATATTTCCCGGACAACATGCGGCGAAATGGTCAGGACGATACTGACGCAGCGGTGCCGAACCATAGAGAAAACTTGTCAAATTGGAAAAAGGCGTTGCCACAACCTGATTTGGTGCAGAAAAATATTGCAGTGCAGAAAAATCTTTGGTAACAGCTCCCGGCAGTGCATTATAAGCAATTTTTTCCGCCTGATCTGCATACGCCGCATTTCCGCTTGCCATAATGAAAAATCCGAGAGTATAGAGTGCATCGGAAATTACACAAATTTCATATCCTGCCTCCGGGTCTCGCCCGAACGCATGTTCATTTGAACAGGGCAATCCGGGAATCTGACCATGAATTTCCATGACATTTTTCCAACCTCTTTCAGCGGCGGCAAGATATTTTTTCTTTCCGGTTGCCATATAAAGAATTACGGGAAGTTTGATTTCTTCGCTCAAAGTTACGCCGTGAACAACGATATTATCGCTTTTTTCAAGCATAGGCATAGTCAAAGACATATTGGCGAAATCATTACGCGTTTTGGTATTAAAAAGCTCATAAGCTTTCTCTGCTTTTTCGATCAAAGATTTATCACCGGTGCGCTGTGCAATATTCACTAATCCCTCAATATTAGTAATATTGCGGCTGCCATCTCCGAATTCCTCCACAGGCACAGCAAGAAAATGCTTATGCAGTGCATCCAGAAGTTCTTTATCCTCAAAGACATCCAAATATACATTCAATGCTTTGAAAAATACCCCCATCGGCCACTCTGATTCATAATTATAACATTTACCCGCCAATCTTCCGTCGCTCGCATGCTTCAAAAGATAATCAACATTCCTGCGAAAAAGATCAATCATTTTCTGATCATCTGTCAATATTCCCAGACGGAGCAGTCCGTCAAGCAAATATCCCGTCTGCTCATAGGGCCACCAGCGGTTATCTCCGGGAACAGGCACCGTGTTTCCTTTATAATCAAGCTCACGGAATGTCGCATCGATCACTCCCTCCCACAAACATGACTGAAACGGATATTTCTGTGCTTGAAAATTTCCCGACAATCCGGAACGCTGCCGCTCCAGAAATTCACGGATGAATCCATCAGCTTTTATCCTGTTAAGCGGCAATTCTCTGAAATTCAGAGATTTTTGTTTTACTGCATAATTTGTCCCCATAATTCAGTTCCTTAAAAAACATTGTTTTGAAAAATATCCATAATATACAGTAAGATAAAAGAATAAACCTTAAAAAAAACGGCAAAAAATATAAACATTGTGCCAAAAAGCACTTCTCCTATTTGACATTACGATTCCGGTATGTTATAGTATTTCCGCCCAAAAGGAGTGTCGAATGTCAAAAATAATCAATAATATTGAAATGATGGACAAGGAAGATTTTTACTTTCTTGCCGGCAGTCATGCTCCCGTTGCTGTCAATATGCTGAAAAATGAACAAACCCTCGGCCACAAACATCATCACGATTTTCATGAAATGACTGTGGTTCTTGATGGCAGCGGTACTTATGAATACCAGAAAATGACTTACACACTCCGTCCGGGAGATACATTTATCACCCCGGCAGGAGAAATCCACCACTACCGAGAACAACAGAATCTCGCATTGATGAATTTCATCTGGTATCCTGCCAGACTCCCGATCAAACAGGAAAAACTGTATAATATTCCGGGTTACAGAACCTTTTTCAAGCTCGAACCCCAATCACGCTCCGCATTTAATTTTGAACATCGCTTGATACTGCTGCCCGAACACATTTATACCTTGCAGATATTTTTTCACAGAATCGAACAGGAGTTACAGAAAAAAGCCGACGGATTTGACCTGAAAGTAGGACTTATATTCATAGAACTCCTTATAACCGTCAGCCGATTATATCAGGAAAAACAAACACATAACAAAAGCGGCATCAATGAATTACAAAAATTGGACAAAGTCCTTACATTCCTGAATGCCAATTTCATGCACGACATTCCCCGCAGCAAGGCAGCAAAAATTTTCGGCAGCAGTGAAAGTACATTTTCACGTAGTTTCAAACGGATCATGTCCGAATCATTTTCTGATTATCTTCTGAATTTACGACTGAAACATGCCGCCAGTATGCTGCTTGACAGCGATAAATCATTGTCAGATATTTCAGCAGAATGCGGATTCTGCGACAGTAACTATCTATGTTTCCGCTTCCGCAAAAAATTCGGCGTTCCCCCTTACCACTACCGCCTGAAAAATCAAAA
>JAZRBX010000102.1:0-5719 GCA_045635285.1 Victivallaceae bacterium | reverse complement strand
TCCATAGTTTCTGAACCGTAGCACCAGCATGAGGTAACGGAGAGAGTGATTGAAACGCCTTCTTTTTTGAATTTTGCGGCACATGCGGCGGCTTCGGGAACTCTGCCGATACATGTATCAGCCATGACAACTTTGACAGGTTCGCCGTTGGAATAAAAGAGATTTTCTTCAAAGAGTTTTTTTGCGGCATTTGCCATTGCCCAGACTGTGGGTTCAAGGGATTCTCGGAGCATCATAGGGCCTCTGCGGCCGTCGATACAAGGTCTGATACCGATTACGGGATAACCGTCAACATATCTGCTTTTTGTCATAATTTTTACCTGTGTTTATAGATTATTGATAAGTTAAAATATTCAGCGGTCGACACGGGCGGAGCCGCCGCCGATAAGTTTTTCGACTTCGGCAAGACTTGCCATGGAGGTATCGCCGGGGGTCGTCATGGCGAGAGCGCCGTGAGCTGCGCCGTAGTCAACGGCTTTTTCGGCAGTACCGTAAGTCATAAGTCCGTAAATCAATCCGGAAGCGAAACTGTCGCCGCCTCCGACACGGTCGAAGATTTCAAGGTTGGGGCGGTAGATTGATTCATAGAATTCGCCGTTCTGGTAAGCGATTGCGCCCCAATCATTTACGGTTGCGGTTTTTACTGTGCGCAAGGTTGTTGCCACGACTTTGAAATTGGGATAGGTTTTGACAACATTTTTGATCATGTTTTTGAAACTGTCAACTTTGATATTACTCAAATTTTCATCAGCTCCCTCAACTTCAAAGCCCAAACAGGCTGTGAAATCTTCTTCATTGCCGATCATAACATCCACATATTCAGCGATTTGGCGGTTTACTTGCTGCGCTCTTTCTTTGCCGCCGATACTTTTCCAGAGGCTCGGACGGTAGTTGAGGTCGTAACTTGTTACAGTGCCGTATTTTTTAGCAGTTTTCAATGCTTCAATGACAACTTCGGGAGTTGTATCGCTCAAAGCAGCGAAAATCCCACCGGTATGAAAATGGCGGACGCCGAGAACTTCGAAAATATATTCCCAGTCAATGTCGCCGGCTTTTAGTTGTGAAATTGCAGTGTTGCCTCTGTCGGAACAGCCGACTGCACCGCGGATGCCGAAACCTCTTTCAGTGAAGTTCAATCCGTTGCGGACGGTTCTGCCTATGCCGTCATATTTCACCCATTTGATGAGGGAAACATCAACGCCGCCCTGCATGATAAAATCTTCGACAAGTCTGCCGACGGGATTGTCGGCAAAAGCAGTAACAACTCCGGCACGCAGTCCGAAACAGCGGCGCATTCCGCGGGCGACATTGTATTCTCCGCCGCCTTCTCATGCACTGAAGGGACGGGCGGTATGGATTCTGCCTGCTCCGGGATCAAGGCGGAGCATGACTTCGCCGAGACTCAAAATGTCATAGCGGCATTCTTCTTTACTTTTGTATGTCAGCATATTTTGTTACCTTTTTTTGAATTTGTTTCCGAGGGCGACGGCATCATTGAGAGCTTTTTCGATGGCATCGTAATTGCCGGCAGCGATGTCTGAACTTTTGCCGAGCCAAGTTCCGCCGACTGCAACTACTTCATTGATAGAGAGATAAGACTCTACATTTGCAGTTGAAACTCCGCCGGTCGGCATGAAACGGATTCCGAGATGCTTATAGGGGGCAATCAAACTTTTGAGCATTGTTACGCCGCCGGATGCTTCTGCCGGGAAAAATTTGAGGAAAGAGCAGCCGAGTTCATAAGCCTGTTCAACTTCACTCGGGGTGCAGACTCCGGGAGCGAACGCATATGCGTTTTTCAATGCTTCTTTGACCACGGTCGGATTGAATCCCGGTGCAAC
Organism: Victivallaceae bacterium; assembly: GCA_045635285.1. Taxonomy (GTDB): domain Bacteria; phylum Verrucomicrobiota; class Lentisphaeria; order Victivallales; family Victivallaceae; genus RGIG5270. Next base: position 3,878 of record JAZRBX010000102.1, on the reverse strand, counting down.
GGCAAAAGATGCACCTGCATTGAATGCACGGTGGAGGTCATCAACATTCAAAATCGTACCTGCGCCGATAAAAAGTTCGGGAAAATGTTTGGAACTTTCACGGATGACCGCTTCTGCGGCGGCGGTGCGGAAAGTTATCTCTGCTGCATACAGTTTGCATTTGACCAGCAATTCGCACATTTTAAGCCCTTCATCCAAAGAGTTGAGGACGAGGACGGGAACGATTTTTATATTACCGAGTTTGTCAGTAACGATTTTGATATTTCCATTGAAGTCGCTCATTTTTAATCCTTTACATTAATTTAAGCCCGGGGAGATCCTGAACGTCGATAAGTCCGCAGACTTTTTCCGCACTGTCAACGACTACGATGGAATTGATATGTTTTTCCTCGACTTTTTTGAGAACTGTAACTGCAAGTTCATCGGCATTGACAAAAGTCGGATTTTTGGTCATGGCAGTTTCGATGGGTTTGGAAAGTATCGAAAGGTCTTTTTCGGCGGAGCGGCGGAAATCGCCGTCGGTGAAAATGCCGAGCAGATTGTTTTCGCTGTCAATGATGATTGCCGCACCGCAGCGGGCATTGCTCATGGCGGAGAGGGTATCTTTGACGGAAGTTTCGGGTGAAACTTTGGCGTATTTGCTGTTGCTGCGCATGATGTCGCAGGCACGCATGGTAACGGCTCTGCCGATTGCGCCGCCGGGATGGAATCTGCCGTAATCTTCTTTGCTGAAGCCGCGGAGTTTGAGCAATGTCATGGCGAGAGCATCACCGAGAACGAGCAGTGCGCTGGTGGTGGTGGTCGGTGCCAGGTTGAAAGGACATGCTTCGCGGGCAACGGTCATGGGAACTGTAAGTTCTGCGATTTTGGCGAGAGAAGATTCGGGATACCCAGTAATGGCGACGATTTCGATACCGAGTCTTTTGGCAGGTTTGAGGGTTGTGAGAAGTTCATCGGTTTCGCCGGAATAGCTGATGGCGATGAGCAGGTCGTTTTTCTGGAGCATGCCGAGGTCGCCGTGCAGAGCTTCGACGGGGTGCATGAAAATAGAAACGGAGCCTACGGAAGCGAGAGTGGCGGAAATTTTTCTGCCGATATAGCCGCTTTTGCCGACACCGGTAAGCACGAGTTTGCCGCCTTTGTCAAGAGTTTCGATACATTTATCAATGAGAGTCAGAAACTCTTTGCCGAGTGAATTCTGCACTTCTTTAATGCCGGAGATTTCAATATCAAAAACTTCATTTGCGATTTTGAGTGCATCAGGTTTGTTGTCCATGATCAAAATCTCCAATCGTCAGACGGTCATCAATTCTTTTTCTTTGGCGGCGAGGTCCTTATCGACGGTAGCGATATAGGAGTCGGTCATTTTCTGAATGTCATCGAGCATTTTTTTGAGTTCATCTTCGGTCAGATCTCCGCCTTTCTGTGCTTTTTTGGCGAAGTCATTGGCATCGCGGCGGATGTTGCGGAGAGAAACTTTGGCTTCTTCGGCACGGGCTTTGGCCTGTTTGGCGAGAGCACTGCGGCGTTCCTGACTGAGTTCGGGGATGGGGAGTTTGATAAGTTTGCCGTCGCTCATGGGAGTAATGCCCAAATTGGCGGCGATGATGGCTTTTTCAACAGCTTTGACGGAAGCTGCGTCCCACGGCTGAACGACGAGCAGACGGGGTTCGGGAGCGGTGATGCCGGCGAGTTCTTTCAAGCGGGTCATTGCGCCGTAGTATTCGACCATGATGCCGTCGAGCAGAGCGGGGGATGCTTTGCCGGTGCGGATGGCGGAGAAGTCATGTTTCATGGCGTCTTCGGATTTCATCATCAATTCTTCTGTATCGTCGAGCAGAGTTGTAATATCATTCATTTTTTACCTCCTGATATTATGGTTGAAAATAAGTATACAGTGTTAATTTAACTCAAAAAAAATAAAATTGCAAGTTTTTATTTGTGATTTTGCCACTTTTTCGTGATTATTTATATATTATATCAGATGTATAGCAGATAAAAGCAAGAAAAAACGGAAAAAATTTGCATTTTTTAAAAATCCGTGTATATTATCGGAACGTACGATTTATCAAAATCTTTAACGGCGAAATGCCATAATTTTTAACCGGAGGTTTTACAGATGGGCAAAAAAATGCAAACCATCGACGGAAACTTCGCAGCAGCGTATGTAGCATACGCTTTCAGTGAAGTTGCAGCAATCTATCCTATCACACCTTCGTCCACCATGGGCGAATACGCTGACACTTGGGCAAGCCAGGGACAGAAAAATATGTTCGGCGAAGTCCTCGAAGTGTCCGAAATGCAGTCCGAAGCAGGTGCAGCAGGCGCAATGCACGGTTCTTTGAGTGCCGGCAGCTTGACCACCACTTTCACCGCTTCTCAGGGCTTGCTCCTTATGATTCCGAACATGTATAAAATCGCAGGTGAAATGCTTCCCTCCGTCATCCATGTTTCCGCCCGTGCCCTCGCTGCACAGTCTCTCTCCATTTTCGGTGACCACTCCGACGTAATGAGCTGCCGTGCAACCGGTTACGCTATGACCAGTGCCGCTTCCATCCAGGAAACCCACGACTTGGCAATCGTTGCTCACTTGTCCACCATGGAAAGCAACGTTCCTTTCCTCGCTTTCTTCGACGGTTTCCGTACCTCTCACGAAATCCAGAAGATCGAACTTCTCGACTATGCAGATATGAAAGCCATGCTCGATCCCAAATATGTCGAAGCTTTCCGCAACCGCGCTCTGCGTCCCGAAGCTCCCTATGCAAAAATGGCTGCACAGAACCCCGACGTCTACTTCCAGGGTCGTGAAACCACAAACAATATCTATGCCGCTCTCCCCGAAGTCGTTCAGAAAAATATGGACAAACTCGCAGGCGTAGTCGGTCGTCAGTATCACCTCTTTGACTATGTCGGTGCCGCTGATGCAGACAAAGTTATCGTCGCTATGGGTTCCGGCTGCGAAACCATTGAGGAAACCATCAACTATCTCAACGCCCGCGGTCAGAAACTCGGTTTGGTCAAAGTCCGTCTTTACCGTCCGTTCTCTGTCAAGCACCTCATCGATGCAATTCCCGCAAGCGTCAAGAAAATCGCTGTCCTCGACCGCTGCAAAGAACCCGGTTCACACGGCGAACCCCTCTACCTCGATGTCAAAGCAGCTCTCGCTGACAAAGATATCACCATCATCGGCGGCCGTTACGGTCTCGCCAGCAAAGAATTCACCCCCTCAATGGTCAATGCCATCTACAAACACCTCGACGGCAAATGCACCACTAACTTCACAGTCGGTATCAACGACGATGTCAGCAACCTCTCTCTGCCCATCGACGAAATCATCGTTACCGAACCCGCCGGTTCAACCGCCTGTATGTTCTGGGGTCTCGGTGCTGACGGTACTGTCGGTTCCAACAAAAACTCCATCAAAATCATCGGTGACCACACCGACAAATACGCTCAGGCTTACTTCGCATACGACTCAAAGAAATCCGGCGGTGTCACTATTTCCCACCTCCGTTTCGGTGATGTTCCGATCAAGTCTCCCTATTTGATCACCGCTCCCGACTTTGTCGCTTGCCACAATCCTGCTTATGTCGGCAACTTCGATATGCTCGCAGGTATCAAAGAAGGCGGTGTCTTCCTCTTGAATACTGCTGTCCCCGCTGACAAAGTTTTCAGCAGCTTGACCAGAGATATGCAGGAAACCATCATTTCCAAAAATATCAAGGTTTATGCTATCGACGCTCTCAAGATCGCTCTCGAAGTCGGCAGCCCCAAATACATCTCCACCATCATGCAGACCTGCTTCTTCAAACTCGCAGACATCATTCCTGCTGAAGAAGCTATCGGCTACATCAAAGCTGCCATCGAAAAGAAATTCA
>JAZRBX010000101.1:0-2017 GCA_045635285.1 Victivallaceae bacterium | reverse complement strand
GAATTGCTTTGACTTCGGGGCGTTTGCTCTGACGCTGCAAAGTTTTGATGGAACGGATAAGCGGCAGACCTGCTCCGAGCAGAATTGCAAGCTGACGTGTAACAACGGTCAAATCTTTGCTCTTGATCTTTTGGGGGCCGAAAGAGAGATTGATCTCCATGGCACCGCCTTTTTTTGCCCCGTCTTTACCTTTGAGATCAGCATTTTTGACAGAGGAAATAAAGAGTCCCATTTTTTTGATTTCGACGATCGCCTGTGCTTCATTATCGGCATTGATCTTACCTTTGACGACCTTGCCCTTGGGATCTTTTGCTACATAAGTAAAATTAGGCATGATAAATTCTCCGTAAAATTTACAAAAATATTGATGTTTTATATAAGATAGTACCTGTATTCAATTTTTTCAAATGTTTAAAGCAACAAAAATGCGATTTTACCATTTTTTTTAAACACCGGATGATTTACAGCATACGAACTTCGCCGGTCGGCGGAAATTCTGTTTTTCTCCGGGGATATTTGGCATTGAAATAAGCCTTGAAAAGTTCAGGGTCTTCAAGATTTCCCGCAAACATGTCATAATGACACGGCCAAACCATTTCCGCATCGATGGCTCCTGCAAGATCGACCGCCTCCTGATAAGTCATATTGCCGATACAATTCCGCAAATAACGCTCCGCATCCCTGCCGTTTATCGGAAGCATTATCAAGTCAAAATGCCATTTGCCAAGTTTGCTCTGCAGCCCCTCGTAAATACAGCAGTCGCCGCTGTGATAAACCGTTCTCCCCCCATACTCAATAACATACCCCAAATAGGGATAAAGTCCGTCGGAAGTGCAGTCAAGAAATTCATGTGCGGAAGCGATCGCAGTGATTTTCACTCCTTTGATTTCAATACTTTCATCGGCATTGATTCCGATAATCTTTGTCTGCGGAATTTCTGAAATCGAACTTTTTACCGCCTGCGGAAAAACAAAAACTGCCTCCTGCGATGCCGCCGCCATTACCGCAAGCGACGGACGGTCGATATGGTCTCCGTGATCATGAGTTCCGAGAATAATGTCAACATTTTCAAATTCAGCGGCATGAACAAACGGGGGGATCAACCGTTTTGCCGACGCCGTGAGATAAGGGTCAACAGCAATTATACGGTCGGCAATTTTAAAAACAAAACTATGCTGTCCCAGATGAACAGCACAGAAATCAGACTCATTCTCAAGCAAATTCTGCATCAAAATATTTTTCATAGCATGAACAGTTCCTTTTTTAACGATTCAAAGATAAATATAGCATATCTTTCCGACTTGTCAAATATGCAAAAATCCACCGCCGCAACAAAAAATATTATTTAATGATTTCTGTTTGCAAAAAATTTTTATGCTGTTATATTATGCAGAAATACAAACGACAAAGGATTTATAAATGATTGCAAGTTCAGATTTTGACAGCCGCGGATGTTACTCTTTCAAAAAAATAAGTCATGTTGCCATCCCGATTCTTTTGAGTATGCTTATGGAGCATATTATCGGCATGACCGATACCGCATTTCTCGGCAGAGTCAGTGAAGTTGCCCTGGGAGCATCGGCACTTGGAACGGTTTATTTTCTCGTCTTTTTCGTACTGGGGTCGGGTTTCAGTTTCGGAGCTCAAATCCTGATTGCCCGCCGCAACGGAGAGAAAAACTTTTCAAAAATCGGACAGTTATGTTATGTTTCAGGATTTTTTCTGCTGCTTCTGGCATTGGCGGCGTTTTTCTTCATCAAATATTTTTCTCCGCAGATGCTTGCGGCAATGATCAAATCCCCTGATGTATGCAATGCGACGATCGAATATCTGAACTATCGTGCATACGGATTGCTTTTTGCGTTTATCACGGGAGTTTTCAGAGCGTTTTATGTCGGTATTGCTCAAACAAAAATACTCACTTACAGTTCTGTAGCGATGGTTCTCGCCAATATCATACTTAATTATGCACTGATATTCGGCAGATTCGGACTGCCGTCAATGGGCATTGCAGGAG
>JAZRBX010000100.1:0-3036 GCA_045635285.1 Victivallaceae bacterium | reverse complement strand
AAGTAAAATCAGCGGATTTGTTCTTTCAGGTAGCGGCGTTTGACTTCGCGGATGATGGCGATTTCTCCCGCATTGGTAATCAGAAAAACACCGTCTTTATGCGGTATCATAAATTTAAGATTGCGGCTGGTTTTCGGCCGCATTGAACCGTGTACCAATTTCTTTTTCTGCACAATTTCAGGAAAGTCAAAAATTTCAACACTCTGTTTTTTGCTCGCAAGCAGATAAATTTTTCCACCGTCAGGAGAAATACCGATCTGCTCAAAATCACTGACTTCCTGATCTTCCGCATAGGTAAGTTCATTCAAACAATAAAGTTTGTTGCCGCTTGTAAAAAATATTTCATGCAACGGATTGTCCGTCAGAAAAACATTTTCAGGGGCAGGAACATTTTTAAGTTCGTGGAAGTTCATTTTGAAAAATCCGTCCGCACTGCATTGGAAGCGTTCAATATTTTCTCCGGTAAAGTTCACCATGACATTTGATTCGGCAAGTTTAAAGATGACTCCGCCCTTTTTTCTGGTCTGTATTGATGCGATTACATCCAAGTCATCATCCAGCTGCAGCAAAGTTCTGTCCTGACATTTTATAAAAATCCCGTCAGCACCGACCAAAACATTGCTTATCGGTGCCGACAACTGCAATTTTTTGCCGGACAGAGCCAAATTTTTCTGTATTTTGACAGATTTCAGAAAAACATCATGTCCCTGAAACATGCAATAAAGCTGCTCTCTGCCGAAAAATATTTTTTCAAGTTTTTCTGTCGTTTCAAATTCAATTCCATTCAAAATGCTGAATTTATTGTAATCGTAAAAAATTATACGGTTAAAATATTTACTGCCATCTTCCTGAACTTCCGCCAATGCCAGAATCTTCTGATCGCAAGATATTGCATAATCCTGCAGCAAAAGTTCATCAAGCACACCGTTTTTGCCGACGGCGGGAGTATAGCGGCAGAGGAAGCCGCATGAGATTTGTTTTGCAGTTCCCTCAAGCGTATCACTTTCTGTTTTTACCGCAGTTTTATAAAACTCACCGCCAAGGGCAGCATTAACTATTTCCGTCAAACAAAAAACTGCAAGCAGCAGAAAAATTTTACCGTATTTCAAAAACATTTTTATCCTGTTATTTTTTCAAAATCCGCCGCTCCGTGTTTGCACCACGGGCAGATAAAGTCGGGCGGAAGCTCTTCTCCCTCGTAGGTGTATGAGCAAATCCTGCACCGCCATCCCTTGACTGAACTTTCATTATTAAAGTTATTTTTCAAATTTTTCTGATAAAAATCGTATGTCAGCGACTCATCATCATTAAGGATTTCCGCTTCGGTCATTTCAGCGAGGAAAAACCAATGCGACCCCAAATCTATTTTGTCAATGACCTTACAGCAAGCATAAGCATTCAAACCGCTTGCCAAACGCAAAGTGCCGTTGCTGACACGGACAGTCTCGATGCCGTCAAATTTATTGCATTCTCTGCCGCTCTGCATGCCGAAGCGTTTGAATATTTCAAAAGTTGCTTTTTCACTCAAAACAGAAACAGTAAATTCTCCTGTTTTTTCCAGCATTTCGGCAGTGAGATTCTGTTTATTGATCGTTACTGACACCCGAAGCGGAGTATCTGTCTGCTGCGAAAAAGTATTGATGATACAGCCGTTATCTTTTTCTCCGTCTTTGACAGTGATCAGATACAGCCCGTAACTGATTTTGAAAAGAGCCTTCAAATCCATTTTTCCGTCCTTACCATATTAAAGTTAACGCCATGACCAGCATGCCGAGAATGAAACCGTAAATCGTTTTGTGATGCTCTCCGTACGCTTCTGCAAGCGGCAGAAGTTCATCAAATGAAATAAAAACCATAACCCCCGCAACCGCCGCAAACAATATCGCAAGCATTGTTCCCGACAGAAACGGCAGAAGAAAAAGAAAAGCCGCCAATGCTCCGACAGGCTCTGCCAAACCTGATAATGCAGAAATCACAAATGCACGCTTTTTGCTTCCGGTCGCATGATAAATCGGCACAGAAACCGTGATCCCTTCGGGAATATTGTGAATAGCGACTGCCGCCGCAATAGAAATACCGGTCGTCGGATTTTCCAACGCCGCTACAAAGGTCGCCATCCCCTCCGGAAAATTGTGCAATGCCATCGCAAATGCGAAAATAAGTCCGCTCCGCAGGAGATGTTTTTCATGATTTTGATTGTTATTCATATCCTCGACTTTGCGGACTTCATGCGGATTTTCATATTCCGGTATAAGTCGGTCGATAGCCAGTGAAATAAGTATCCCTCCAAAGAAAGCAATCAACGAATAAAATGCACCCGCTCTGCCGAAAGATTCCTGCAAATCATTATTCGCTCCCGCAAGAAGTTCAACAAAGGAGATATAAATCATAACCCCCGCAGAAAATCCCAATGCCACCGCCAGAAATTTCGTATTCGTTCTATGTGTAAAAAAAGCAATAAGACTGCCGATGGCAGTCGCAAGTCCTGCCAATAAAGTCAGAAGCAGACCATTCAATACCGCATTAAAAGAAATATCCATGATCTGTTTCCGTCTTACTGCTCGTCCAGGATTCGTCTGATTTCAGCGGCGATGGCAGGAATTCTATGCGGCTTGGCGAGAAATCCTTTGGCTCCGTTGTCAAGAAGTTCCTGCACTTCCTCTCCGCCGACGAAACCGCTTGACAGCAGGACTTTGGCTTCGGGATCTATCTCGCGTATCTGCTTGAATGCTTCATAACCGTTCAATTCCGGCATTATCATATCCAGCAGGACGAGATCTATCTGTTTCGGATTTTCACGGTATATTTCAACTGCGTCAAGGCCGTTCTCCGCCAGAATGACGGAATAGCCGAGATTCTGCAATGCTTCGATCAAAAAATCCCATATACTTTCATGGTCATCGACGATAAGAATCGTTTCCGTACCGTGCGGCAATTCTGAAAATTTTCCTGCCATATCGTTTTCTCCTGAAAAAATTGACATATATTAATATTTTACAATGTATATTATAGCAGTTTTTTTCAATTCGGCAAGTA
>JAZRBX010000099.1:0-1614 GCA_045635285.1 Victivallaceae bacterium | reverse complement strand
CATCACGCCCGGATTCAATTTGCCCGCCAAGTTCGTTATCCATACTCCCGGCCCTGTCTGGCACGGCGGCAATCGCAACGAAGCCGAACTCTTGAAAAACTGCTACATAAACTCACTGGCTCTGGCAAAAGAAAATCTTTGCCGCACGATCGCGTTTCCCTGTATTTCAACCGGAGTTTACCATTTTCCCAAAGAACAAGCCGGACAAATCGCCCTTGAAACAGTTTTGAGCAATATTACTGCCCCCATCGAAAAAGTTATTTTCTGCTGCTTCTCCGACTCCGATGCCGAAATCTACCGGACAATCGCTGCAGAAAACTGATATATGAGAAGTTTTACATGAAACAATAACTTCCAATTCGCAGGTAACTGTATGAGAACAAGAAAGATTGTTGTACTGCCATACGATGCGGCATGGAAAGCCGCTTTTGCAAAAATAAAACGTGAGATCGAAGAAGCAATCGGCGATTTGATAATCGGCATTGAACATGTCGGAAGCTCCTCGGTCGAAGGAATGTCCGCCAAGCCGTGTATCGATATCGACGTAATTATCAATGATTATTCGTCATTTGCTGCGGTAGTTGACGGTTTGAAATCAATCGGATATATCCACGAGGGCGATCTTGGCATCAAGGATAGAGAAGCATTCAAATATACGGAAAAAACGCATTTGATGACGCACCATCTGTACGTATGCCCGAAATCCTCGGAAGAATTGCGCCGTCATATCGGCTTCAGAGATTTTCTCCGGAGCAATCCCGAAGCAGTAAAAAAGTACAGCCTGATAAAAGAAAAAGCCGCCCGGTTATTTCCCGATGATATAGATGGATACATAAAATATAAATCACCATGCATTGAAGAACTGTATCAAAAATGCGGTTTAATGTGAATTGATTGAATACGATTGCTGAAAGTAAAAAACAGGAAATAAAAAGTAATTGTCATTAAAAGCATCATGTTTTTTGCAAAAGTGCACTTGCAATACAAAAGAAATCGTATATATTATAGAAAAACGATGACTTTTAACGAAAGCAGGGGGTTAAATGCAATGATAATTTCTTTTTCTGTTACGAACTTCAGATCTTTCCGGGAGCGGCAAACCTTAAATCTACATGTGGAGCAAGGCGATGAGCTGGCTCAAAATATTGCCTATTCTGATAAAGAGAAAAAAATTCCGGTATTGCGAACAGCTGCTGTTTATGGGGCAAACGCCAGCGGTAAAAGTAATTTGCTGCGGGCAATGCTGTGCGCTTGGCAGATTATTCTTAATTCACAAAGATTTGATCGCAATGCATCAATGCCATTTTACGAGCCTTTTGCTTTGGATGAGGAATCGCAGCAGAAACCAGTTGAATTTTCTCTGGACTTTATTGCATTTGGAACGCGTTACCGTTATGCCTTTGCATATACGGCGTCAGAAATCGTTTTTGAGGAGTTGGCTGTTTATGCATCCAACAAGGAAGCAGTCCTTTTTTCACGGACGAAAGGTGATGATGTAAACTCAATGAAAATGGGAAGACGTTTGACAGGACAAAAGCGCAAAACCCCTTTTATGCCGCATCAATTATACCTTTCCGTTGCTGCCAATACAGAAGGGAGCCCTGAAGTTTTGGG
>JAZRBX010000098.1:0-2137 GCA_045635285.1 Victivallaceae bacterium | reverse complement strand
GTCCTTGACGGTGTGGTTCTGACTTATGTCGTTCAAAGAGCTTTGCCTGATATGAAAGATTTTGCTGAACACAAAGCTGCTTTGGAAATGTCTTACAAACAGCAGAAAGAATATACTGCATGGAATGAGTTTCAGGCTTATTTGAGTTCACAATGCGCAATGAATCAGTAAAAACAAATCAAGATTTCGCTCTCGGCCGTCAAATGACGGTCGAATATTATGAGTGCGATCCGTCTGTGCTCGCTGACGGCGAACTTATGGAGAAAATATTTCTCCGTGCCGCAGAAAAATCAGGCGCACATATAATTTCATCCAATTTTCACAATTTTGAGCCGCAGGGCGTCAGCGGAGTTGTAGTTATTTCCGAATCGCATTTTGCAGTTCACGCCTGGCCCGAACATGATTATGCGGCGGTGGATATCTTCACTTGTGGCGAGAGTATTGATTTTGAGGTTGCGATCAAGGCTCTGCAGGAGGGGATGAATGCGGAAAGTGTTATCGTTTCCGGAGTGATGAATCGCGGGATCGTCAGCAATAACGGTATGGAACGGCTGGTGCCTTTGTATGAAGATGACAGTACTTGTTATTCTCTTTCATGGAAGAGCCGTTTCGAGGCGGTTTCTGCAAGCGGAATTTCCTGTTCGATAGATATTTACGAAATTTTCGGCGGCAATCCTTTTTCTCTGGCGGAGATCCGTGAATTTGCAGCTGATTTTCTGCAGGAGAATGAGCTTTTTTCAAAGTTGAGTTCGACCAGCAGTTATCAGCTTAACGGCGATGACGGCAATGAATTGATAATGTTTTATATCGAAGACGGCATAAAAAATGCCTGTTTGAGATTTTTCCCTGATGCTCACAAAGTTTATCTGGATATATTCAGTCCTGAATATTTTGAACCCAGCTCGATTGCGGAATTGGCGATAAAGCTTTTGTGCGGCAAACATTACCGTATGCAGGTGGCGATCCGCCGCTGAAATATCAAAAAAGGAGTTTGTATGAAAGATAAAATTATTGGATTTTTTGTTGACAGCGGCAAAATTTTGTCGGTAAGTTCGCGTAAATTTTTCAAGAATGATCACACTTTGCAGGCAACTGCATTGACTTATTATACATTGTTTGCAGTTGTGCCTATTCTGGCACTGCTTTTCGGTATCGCCAAAGGTTTCAGTCTGGATGACAAACTCAAAAACTTGATAGTTGAGCGTTTCGCTGAACAGCAGAGCATTGTTGAATGGATGTATAAATTTGCCGATACGACTTTGCAGAATGCCAACGGCGGCATCATTGCCGGTATCGGTATTCTGGTTTTGTTCTGGACGGTTCTGCGTCTGGCAACTTATGTGGAAAATTCATTCAATCAGATATGGGCCGTACGCAAGGGAAGAAATTTTTTCCGCAAGGTAAGTGATTATCTTTCCATTATCATTATCGCACCGATATTGCTGGTGGTGATGTCAAGTTCAACGATTTTTGCCCGCCGTGTACTGACCAATATCGGACAGACGGGGGGAGATACATTTCTGCAGCTTTTGATTGAGATCGGGCTTGGTGTATTTCCGTTTTTCATGGCATGGCTGCTTTTTGTTTTTATTTACATTTTCATTCCGAATACGAAAGTCCGGTTGAGAAGTGCGATTTTTGCAGCGTTTTTTGCGGCATTGCTTTATCAGGCGGCGCAGTTGGCATATATCAATATCCAGTTGAAACTTTCGAGTTACAACTCCATTTACGGAAGTTTTTCGGCATTGCCGCTTTTTCTGATATGGATGCAGTGGTCATGGATCATTACACTTTTCGGTGCGGAGATTGCTTTCGTCTATCAGAATTTTCATACCGGACAGTTTGAGAAAAATCAGGGCCCGATCTGCCGGGATATGCAGCGCAAATGTATCGTTATGCTGTGCAAATTTGTTATCGACCGCTTTGAAAAAAGTCATGACTATTATACTGAAAGCGAACTTGCCCAGAAAATCAATATGCCGCTTATCACCGTCCGTTCCATGCTGGCAGAAGCTGTTGATTGCGGACTTTTGCAGAAAGTTGATATTGAGTCATGCCCGGAATTTGTTTTCTCTCCCGGTATGCCTACTGATAAATTTACCGTAGTTGAAGCCTGCAGAAAACTTGATTTTGCAGG